>JAAZFJ010000116.1 GCA_012511795.1 Syntrophomonadaceae bacterium | reverse complement strand
TTATCTTTTGAATTCTGCCCGTGGGATTAGGATTTATAGCCATGGATCTATCACTCAGCATCCGGGAAGACATGAGAGGTATTATGGTCAGAGCAACAATCAATGAACAGAATATGGCGAAAGATATAGTAAGGGCCATAGGTTTAAAAATAATAGAAGCCAGCCCTTCCACAAACACGATAGGGATAAATACTGAAATCAGGGTCGTAGTAGAAGCAATAACAGCCCCGCTTACTTCTGAGGCACCTGTTATTGCAGCCTCCATAGGGGAGAGGCCCAAACTGCGATGTCGATAGATGTTTTCAAATACCACTATGGAGTCGTCAACAATCCTGCCGACCCCTAGGGCAAGACCTCCCATGGTCAGAAGATTGACCGTATTACCGGTAAAATACATTAGAATAAAGCAGGTAATGATGGACAAGGGTATAGCTGTAAAAATGATCAAAGTACTGCGGGCATTTCTGAGAAACAGGAATAAAATGAGTATAGCCAGCAGGGCACCTTCCATTATCATCTTTTTGGTATTGTCATTAGACTGTACAATATAAGCTGCCTGATCCATTACAATTTTCACGTTAAGATCTTTGCCCAGTTCCTGCTGGATTTTTTCCATTTCCTCACGGACTGCCTTACTGGCCTCAACCGTGTTGGCGTCGGTTTGTTTCATGATATGAACGCCCACTGCGTATTCTCCGTCTACCTTGGTTATTTGTGTCTGATCCTTATAACCATCGACAACGGTGGCAATATCCTTCAGATAAACAATATTACCGGTAGCAGTCAGTATTGCCACATTTTCAATATCTTTTACCGTCTCAAATTGCTGCAGGTTGCGGACATAGTATTCCCTTCCGCCTAATTCCATCTTACCACCGGACATATTAAAGTTCTCTGCCTGCAGGACCTGATTGACCTGAGCTAAAGTGAGATGATAGTTTTCTAATTTAACCGGGTCAACTTCAACTGTAACTTCTCTTTCCAGCCCGCCTGTAATAATAATCGAAGCTACTTCCGGTATTCTGGAAAGCCTTGGTTCTATATACTCTTCTGCAATCTCCTGCAGGGAAGATAAGTCTCCCCCGCCGCTGATCCCCATCTGAATAATAGGCATCATACTGGGGTCCATTTTCATGATCATAGGTTTCGTTGCCGAACTGGGCAGGTAAGGTTCAACATAGCCAATTTTGTCCCTGATCTCGGCTGTTGCAAAATCCATATTGGTACCCCAGTTAAAAGTAACGATCAAAATCGACTGGCCATCACTGGAAATGGACTGCAATTGATTGATATTGCTTAAGGTAGTGACCGCACTCTCCAGGGGTATGGTAAGCTGGGATTCTACTTCTTCCGGACCCGCTCCAGGATAAGAAGTTATGACTGCAGCAACCGGAAATTTCATTTCCGGCAGCAAGTCTACCGGTAATTTATTAAAAGTAAAAAAACCAAGAATAAGAAGGACTGCAGTGATTATAACGATCGTAACCGGTCGTTTAACGGCAAATTTAACCAGCGGCATTATTTACCACCCCCGGCGACAACTCTTACCAGAGTCCCCTCATTTACCAGTGTATTCCCTTTGGTAATGACTTTTTCACCCGGCTGTATACCGTCGGTCAACTCTACGATCGTAGTATTTTCAATACCTACTGTTACTTGTTTTTCCCGGGCACGGTTATCTTTATCAACAACATATACAACGGTAGTTGCCCCTTTCGGTACAATCGCACTCTGGGGGACACATACCGCATCATCCTTATTGATTGTAGAAGCAATAACTTCCGCAAACATCCCAGACTTTATAACATTGTCAGGGTTATCAAGAGACACTTTGACCGCATAATTGCGTTTCATTGGGTCAGCAACTGTAGCTACATTAGCAATGGCTCCTTTGAATTTCTGATCTCCTACGGCTTTGACCCGTACCTC
>JAAZFJ010000115.1 GCA_012511795.1 Syntrophomonadaceae bacterium | reverse complement strand
TACCGTATTCCCGGATCCAAAGACATTCCAAATATTCATACAGAGTTTATCGTAACAGACGAACCCAATGGTCCTTTCGGAGCCAAAGGCATTGGAGAATGCGCTATTAACCCGGTAGCACCGGCAGTGGTTAATGCAATTTGTAATGCTATTGGAGTAGAATTTAACGAATTGCCAGTTACTCCTGAAAAGGTTTTAGCTGCCCTTAAAGCAACCGGGAAAAACAGCTAAGAGCAGTATTTTATTTTTAACAAAGGAGGTGAAAAAATGGCAAAACCGGAACTTGAATTTTTTGATCATGACTTAAATATCAAGTGGCGTCAGGTAGAAGGCGCTCAGGAAGGAATAATCGAAAAAATACTCAGTTATGACCCGGAAACAGGCTCTTATAGCAGAATACTTAAATTTCCGCCGGGGATGGTCACCACTGAAACATTAGTACATGATTTCTGGGAAGAAGTATATATTCTGGAAGGAAGTCTGATAGATCTTAAAAAGGAACTGACTTTTATAAAAGGAATGTATGCTTGCCGGCCACCTGGAATGATACATGGGCCGTATAGTATTCCTAATGGATGCATGACTTTGGAAATAAGAACCTTTGAGAAATAGCCAGGAAAAGTTAAACACTGTGTCATGATGATAAATTATTTATCATCATGACAAATAAAGTGAGAATATTGGAAAAATTATTTGGTAAGCTCCCAAGAGAAAATGAGGAAAACCCAATATCATACGGGAATGGTTATTCCAGATTACATTGGCATAAGATTTGCAATTTTAATATTTAAGTTTTACTGCCCGAAACAGTAAGTGGTAAGGATATCCGGTTGACTGAGCATTCAGCAAATTCGATAATGGAAGTACTCACAATGTTAAAGCAGACTGAAGATTGTTGAAGCAATAAGATGTGGATTATAACGATGAATCGGTTGTTACTCATGGTCATTTTGTCCACATGGAAAGTCAATCAGCCGCAGCGACTTTAGGTGCCATGTATGCGGCAAAACTTAAATTAATCGTGCTTTACATAATAATCGTCTAAGCGCAGCGATTTAAGCGGAGATCCAGTTACCTCAATTCAGTAGAATTACATCACCGAAGGAAGGTGGGAAGAAGTATTAGCTTTACCAGCCCGGGAAATCTTACACATTACTGGAGTTAATTAAAATTAGGAGGTAAACTGAATGAATGCATTAATTTGGCTTGTTGGCGGCTATGGCGCACTGATTGTGTCCCACTTGTTAACCAAGAATTCAATTGAGCAACTCTTACCACCGGATCCCAATCGGCCGACACCAGGTGCCCTTGCTCAAGATGGCAACAGAGACTACTCAGCCAACGATTCTGTAATTGTTGCCGGACAATACTTTATGGCGATTGCCGGTCTTTCACCGATCCTATCGGCTATTATTGGATTGTACTGGGGTTGGTTGCCGGCTATTATCTGGCTTCTGATAGGTGTTACATTTTTAGGTACCCCCACCGAGTATGTTCATATGATGGCTTCTGTGCGTGAAGACGGTGCCACCATGGGTGAGGTAACCAGAAAGGTAATCGGCGGCAGTACAGGTGTAGTCACAACACTGGCACTATGGTTTTTGGGCACCATTACCTATTCAATATTCATGACTACTATGGCCCAAACCATGGAAACTGTACCAATGGCAGCCATTCCGACCATCATGCTGACAGTTATTGCAATTGTTTTTGGTTATTTGAGAGCATATAAAAATATTTCCGTTCTATGGGGAACAATTGTGTCCCTTATTGT
>JAAZFJ010000114.1 GCA_012511795.1 Syntrophomonadaceae bacterium | reverse complement strand
AAGCAGTTTCACCCGGCACAGGCTGCATTCACCGGAGCGGCAGCAGTTTTCCACCACGATTCCGGCTCTTTCCAGAGAAGAAAGTAAAGGCTCGGAAGCTTTAGCAGAAATTATTTTGCCTGAGCTTAATCTTACTGAAAAGACGGCATCTGCAGCGACTTCACCAGGCCACCCTGCTTCCTGGCAGACACTGACCGGGGTGCCGAAGACTTCCTTGCGGATGCGGCGGTCAGCAATGCCCAGCTTTTTCAATTCCGGCACACAGAAGTGATACATTTCCTGAGGTCCGCACAGGTAAAAGGTCTTATTCTTTACATCACCTGTTAGTTTATTTATCAAAGCAGCATCTAAAAGTCCGGTAAGTCCACTGTAATCGTTCTCTGGTTCGGAGATCACCAGATCATAGATGAAATTAGAATGACGGGCACTGCGCAGCTTGAATTCCTGGTCAAAGATCGCTTCCTCTGTTGTCCGGCAGCCATAGATAAGGTGAATGTTACGGTCCAGGCTGCGATCGGTTACTTCCCTTATCATACTGGCAAAGGGAGTAATACCGCTTCCTCCTGCCAGAAAAACCAGTTCCCGGCCGTGAAAAAGCGGATTATAATAAAAGTTCCCCGCAGGTCCGGTTGATTCCAGTATATCCCCGGGTTTGACTTTTTCTAAAAGATAATTTGATACAAAGCCATTGGCAACTTTCCTTACAGTAATATCATAATAAGCTGTCTGGGTAGGCGGGGAAGAGATACTGTAAGGGCGTCCAGTGCGGATATCATCGATTTCAACCAGCAGGTTTATATACTGCCCGGCCTGAAAAGGAGGCAGGTACCCTTGGTCGGCAACCAGGCGTAGAGTGAAGACTGATGGAGTTTCTGGGATTATTTCTGATATCCGCAGTTTCAGACGGCGGGGATGCAGCCTTTCAACTGCCGCCATCCATTGGCCGCGGCGGCTCCCATAGTCTATTCCGTACTTGCGGCAAATCGCCAGTTCCTTTTCAATTTCACTGTATCCTTCAATCATTTGCTGTAAATGCTTTTTCATCTTCCCACCTCCGTTTGCTCACGAAAATTTTTCATGATTTGCCGTGCTGCTGCAGCTCCGGAGCTTAATGTTGGCTGAAAGCCTCCTGAACCTGCCCAGGCACCGGCAAAATAGAGCCCTTTAATGGGTGAACGCGGAGAAACAAACAGGTTTGAATCCTTGGCAAACTGGTCAAAGCCATAAATAGCGCCTCCGGGAGTATGCAGATAGCGCATATGAGTAAGTGGTGTGGCAACTTCAATTTCTTCAATGTGATCCTTGAATCCGGGGAACAGGCTTTCCACCCTATCCAGCAATTTGTCGGCTATCTCATATTTCTTGTCATAATACTGGTCAGGGGGGAGTTCTAGCCAAGGTTCGGCATACTTAAGGTCAACAATAGCTATCTGTGAAGTTCCGGGTGGTGAAGCATCGGGATCTGATATATTGTAGCAGGAGAGCAATACATAATCATCATCATAGTCAAGCTGCCGGAAGGTGGCAAAAACCTTGTCCATATCGGGAATGCCGCCGATAAAATTAGTGGTTTCAGTTATGCCCACAACGCCCGGTTCGCAGTCCAAGCCGATGAAAAGTGTAAATGAAGAAGGGCCTATGGTGCTGCCGCCCAGCATTTTAAGCTGCTCCTCCGGCACATGTTCGGGGTCAATAAGCTCTGTGTATACACTTAAAGTAGAAGCATTTGAAACGACATAAGGGGCTTTGATGGTTTCTTCTCCTTCGGTGACTACGCCTGTTATATTATTATCTTCTACCAGGATTTTTTTGACTCCGCAATTGAAACGTACATGTCCACCGCATTCCAGATACCTGTCCAGAATGGCAGTTGAAAGTGCCTGGGAACCGCCTTTGATATGTCCCGGTTTTAATTCAAGGTAAACAAACAGCAGCATTGCCATATCAGCAAAGGTCAGCCTGCTGGGAGGAAGGCCCATATAACCCCAGTATACGGCTATGGTTTGTTTTAATAGCGGGTCGGTAAAATACTCATCCAGGATTTGCTGGGTGGTCTGCAGTGCATACTTAAAGTAGGTTGGATAATTGTCAGGTGTGGGTTCAGCATCCCGGTAGGTGGATAACAGTTCGAAAGAAAATTTGTAAACCAAATCAAAAAAGGCCTGAATGTTTTCTTTCTCTGCCGGAAAGTTTTCCTGTAAGGTGGCAATTGCTGATTCACGATCAGCTCTTAAAGTTATGTCTAGTTTACCTGGCACAAGCAATCGATAGAGGTTTTCCATGGTAACCCATTCCAGATTGTCTACAACTCCTAATTTGCTGAGCAAATGGTAGAGCGGTCCTGGTTTATCCGTGGTCCCCAGTCCGCTTAGCTGATGCAAAGCTACTTCAAATTCGAAGCGGCCGCGGCGGAAACTGGTGGCACATCCCCCTGGCACATTGTGCCTTTCCAAGAGCAGGGTCTTTACGCCCTTTTGTGCCAAGCTGCACGCAGCAGTCAGCCCCCCATTGCCAGCGCCGATTACAATTACATCATAATCTGACACACTTTATCCCCCCCTGTATTTTTTTTCTATATCTATAACTATTTTAACTTAGTTAGTACCGATCTGCAGTATATTTTTACCAGCAAGGCAAGTTTACGGTAAAATACTTATAATGCAGCATGTAATTTTTTTAGCGGTAAAATGTAATAACAAATGAAGTAAACTGGTTATAGCTTGATCATGAAGTCAATATAGCCAGACAAATACAAAAAATAATCGGTAGCTGACTTCAAACTACTGTTTACTTAGGAGGGTAAAGGATGAATTCAATAAAGATCAAAAGGCCGGTTTTATTTATGATTACCGCTGTTCTCATAGCGGGGATTATCCTAATAGCATTTGTTGTTACAAAAGATCCGTTCAGATATCAGGAGAACAAATCTCCCTATGATGTCGGTATTTTACTGGAAAACAAGACCCAATATATAGGTAACAATTCCAAAGTCGGGGCCCTGATTGATGCTATGCCCCTGCCAGAAGGTGTTTTTCGGGATAAGTTTGAACTGTATATAGATATGGCCCCATATGGATTGACGATTTATTACCATTTGGATGATGACTCATTGAGGATCAGTGAAGAGCAGTTTTTAAGAAACTCCGTATTGCTTTTTGCCCTAGTCGATAATCTTGATAAAGTTGAACATATTGGCTTTTGGAACAATAAAGCACTGTCATCAACTCCCTTTAGATTCACCTACACTCGTGCTGATGCTGATAGAATTGTCGGTGGTGATGTAAGACAGTTTGCAGAAAGTGATGAAAAACTTGCCGAGCTGATAGAAATAGTTCAATTGCTAAAAGAGGATAAATAGAAATTTGCTGAAGGTTTCCGATAATTAAATGCCCGCCATTAAGCGGGCATTTATAACATCTTATATCAGATTGCGGCGCCTGGCTTCAAATTCCAGTTCATCCCTGAAGTCTGGATGAGCAACTTTGATTATATTTCTTACCCTCTGTCTTACGGACTGCCCTTTGATTTTCGCCGCTCCATACTCGGTTATGACATAATCAGCACAGGACCTGGGGGTAGTGATGACACCTCCTGGTGTGATATTGGGAACGATCTTTGATATGGCCTGGCCGCCGTTCTTTTTGGGTTTGGCAATGGCAGGTGTAGCGATAATAGAAACACCGCCTCTGGATTGAAAAGCACCATCTACAAAGTCCAGTTGTCCTCCCGGGTGTGTATATTGCTGCCAGCCCATGGATTCTGAGCATATTTGTCCGGTCAGATCTACCTGCAGACAGGCATTGATCGAGACCATATTATCGTTCTTTCCGATTATAGACGGGTTGTTGACAAAATCCACCGGATGAAATTCTATCCCTGGGTTATCATCGATCCAGTCATATAGTTTGCGGGTCCCCATAGCAAAAGTAAAGATAGACCTGTAGGGCATAAAATTCTTGCGCCGGTTGGTTACTACTTCTGCTTCCCACAAATCGATCATGGTATCACATGCCATTTCAGAGTGAATACCCAGATCTTTTACATGAGTATCAAGGAAGGCCTGGGCAACGGCGTTTGGAATGCTGCCGATCCCCAACTGGATCGTTGAACCGTCCTTTACAAATTCAGCGCAGTAGCGGCCGATGGTTTTCTCTTCCGCTGTCAACGGCCGGGGATCATTTAAAACAGATAAATCCTGATCCTGTTCAACAATAGCATCAACTTCTGATATATGAATGTAGTTTAATCCGCGGCTTCTGGGCACTTGATTGTTGACCTGTACCAGAACCAAATAACGGTCGTCACCTTCCCGGCGTTTTTTCGCAGCATTGTGGGCTATGGGCAGAGTCGCATCTGCTCCCAAACCCAAGCAGAAATAGCCGTGCTTATCCATGGGTGTTACATTTAACATGGCCACATGCATAGGACGGAAATTTTCATCAGTATAAATTTTAGGAAGCTCGCAAAAACGGTTAGGTGTTAAAGTGAATTCACCGCTTACTACTTTATCCCGGCAGGAGGTAGGGTACCCGCAGTCGACCTTGATATTAGTATCCCGGCCCAGTTTGCGCCAGGTATTTTCCGGATAAATGTCAACGATGTGATTGATGGTAATGTTTTCAACCTCCGGTTCCCGGTCCACCAGGGCATCCACCAGGGCCAGCGGAACTGGAACCGCTATGCCGATCCATACCTCTGTATGGTTTTTTACCAATTTTACAGCTTCTTGAGCTGACATCAATCTCTTTTTATACATTTCTTTGATATCCAAATCAGTCACTCCCCCCCAAAAGTTTTTCCATATATCCCCCGATTGCTGAGATTATAACATAATCAATCAAATTATTTTAGATTATCTGCAATTTCTAACTTTTCTGACAATTTAATATTAATAACTATTTTAAAGCAGGAATATTTAATTAAGTCATCGTATTTAAGATGTTAATTAATAAATTAATATTATAAGGGGGGTTGTTTATGGATAAACCTTGGCTCAAAGATTTCGAAGAAGATGTAGCTAAATGGCTGGCTTCGTGTTTATCGTCGACCGTAAAAAAGATATGATCATCTGCAGCGGCTTTAATGTTTATCCCCGGGATGTTGATGAAGTATTATTTGCCCATCCAAAAGTTCTCGAAGCCTGCACAGTAGGTGTTCCTGATCCCAAACGCGGGGAGACGGTAAAAGCATTTGTGGTGATCAAACCAGGCGAGACCTTGACGGAAGCGGAAGTAATAGAACACTGCCGCAAGAGCTTGGCGCCGTATAAGGTGCCTACCCTTGTAGAATTTATTGATGCCATTCCCAGAACAGCAGTTGGAAAACCCGACAGGAAAGTGCTCCAGACAAAAGGCTAATATTAAGTTTAAAGTCTTCAACAAAGGGCTGCTTATCATTATTTGGTGAGCAGCTTTTTCCATGAAAAGAATAAGAATCATGCTGGATAATAGAGCACTTTATATCAGAACACTAATAATATATAGGGCAATGAAAGTTTATTATTAAAAAGAAAGGGATGGCAGATGCAAATTTTACAGGCACCAAGTCCCAATTTCACCCCAGGCCGTCAGGGAAGAAATATAATAGCCATTGTCAATCATATTACCGCAGGTTTAATGCCTGGTACATTATCCTGGCTGCGCAACCCTGCTTCAAATGTAAGTTCGCATTATATGGTAACCAAAGCAGGGGAGGTATACCAGTTGGTAAAAGATGAAGATACTGCCTGGCATGCAGGAATAGTAAACAGGCCGGTATGGCCTTTATATGATGGAACCAATCCCAACCGCTATACTTTGGGCATTGAGCACGAAGCATTAAGCAGCGAAGGTTTAACAGAAGCTCAATACCAGGCAACAATGAAGCTGCACAGGCAATTAACTGAAAGATGGGGAATACCGGTGGACCGTAATCATATTATAGGACATAACTTACTGGATAATGTAAATAGGATCAACGATCCCGGACAAAATTTTCCCTGGGAGAGGCTGATGAAAGACTTGAGATATGGAGTGATAGATATGGCCCTGGAGAAGTGGATGATTGAAGGCGGCCAGGCTGCAATAGAGGAGCTATACAATAAAGGATTGATATTTAACCCCGAGAATTGGAGCAGTGAAGAAGAACTGACCAAACCTGTACCAGCCTACCTTTTTTGGATGATGTTAAACCGCTTGCAGGAAAAATTAGAGGGCAAAGCTAAATAGTTTTTTAAAAAAAGCTTGTAAATATTATCTGCTGTGATATAATTAATGACAGTTCATGTGATGATCTTATTAATCTTTCAGGGGAGCGTACGAATGTTGCTTGACTGATCAAAGGTTATTAAGAAAAGTAATCGGGCGTACTCGAGTTGCCCGGTTACAACCAGTAAAAATAATTATCCCGCTGAAAAACAGCGGGATTTTTTATTTTCTGAATAGAAAGTATAGCATATATCCACTACCTGTTTTGACTGGAATAATCGGTCAGGTACCAGGTGAAATATAGGGAAGATTCAGGTTGATTATGGGAAAATAAAAAAATTGATATATTTTGGAGGGTTTGTGATTTTT
>JAAZFJ010000113.1 GCA_012511795.1 Syntrophomonadaceae bacterium | reverse complement strand
TTAAATGATATTGAACTGATTGAACTGAATGAAGCTTTTGCCGCCCAGTATCTGGCTTGCGAAAAAGCACTTGGTTTAAACCGTGAGATTACCAATGTCAATGGCAGCGGAATTTCTTTAGGCCATCCGGTTGGTTGTTCCGGAACCCGCATTATCACCACTTTACTTTATGAAATGAAACGGCGGGAAGTAAAATACGGCCTGGCAACCCTTTGTGCCGGCGGCGGTATGGGAACTTCAATCATTATTAAGCGCTAATATACAAATTTAAGGGAGAGAAATAATTATGTCAGTATTACTGGAACAATACCGCTCCAGGCTGGTTACCGCAGCCGAAGCTGTAAAAAAAATAAAATCAGGAGATTGTGTCCATTATGGCGCATTCTGCGGAGCAGTTTATGATCTTGACAAGGCTTTGGCAATACGGGTCGATGAATTGGAAGACGTTAAGACGATTACTACCATATGGCCTTATCCTGAAGTGCCTGCAATCGTTCAAGCCGATCCCCATTCAAAACATTTTAAGTTTCAGACTACGCAGTTTGGAGCGGTGGAAAGAAGAATGAACCGGGAAGGGAATTGTTGGTACATTCCGGTACAATTCAGAGAACAGCTAAAGTATTTTACCCAGGATGTGAAAATAGATGTAGCAATGCTTCGGGTAGCACCTATGGACAAACATGGGTACTTTAATCTGGGCCCCCAGGTTTCTGATGCACCAGCGATCATTGAAAGTGCCGATGTAGTAATCGTGGAAGTAAATGATAAAATGCCGGTTGTCCATGGTATGCGAAATGCAGTGCATATATCCCAGGTGGACTATATTGTACAGGGCAGCAATCATGAACTGCCAACGATATCCGGTAAAGAGGCTACTGAAGTGGACAAAAAAATTGCTTCCTACATTGTTGAACGGGTGCGCAACGGAAGCACTCTCCAGTTAGGTATCGGCGGATTGCCAAATTGTGTTGGTTCGTATATCTGTGAATCCGATATCAAAGACTTAGGCGTTCATTCAGAGATGTTTGTAGATGCATTTCTTAATCTTTATAATGCCGGAAAAATAACCGGCAATAAAAATCTGGACAAAGGCAAAATGGTATGGACTTTTGCCATGGGTTCCAAGGAACTTTACGATTTTATAGATAACAATCCCATACATCATGTTTGCCCAGTTGACTATGTAAACGAAATCAGCACCATTGCCAGGCTTGATAATTTTGTATCAGTCTGCAGCTGTCTGGAAGTGGATTTGTATGGTCAGGTGAACTCGGAATCAGCAGGATTGAATCATATTGGCGGCAATGGCGGACAACTTGATTTTGTCCTGGGATCATACCTTTCCAAAGGCGGACAGAGCTTTCTTTGCACACCGTCCACCTTCAAGACCAAGGATGGCACTATAACCTCAACGATCAAACCTACTTTGATGCAAGGTTCTATCGTAACCGTACCCAGGCAGGTCACCCATATGGTGGTTACTGAATTCGGGATAGCCAATATGAAAGGAAAGTCTACCTGGCAGCGGGCGGAAGCCTTGATTGAGATCGCCCATCCCGACTTTCGTGATGAACTGATCAAAGAAGCTGAAAGAATGGGGATTTGGAAAAACTCCAGCAAGGTTCTGGTTTAGCAGTCAAACATCCATGTGACGATTTAAAATGTTTATCCTTTGGTTTTATGAATAAATAAAATATGAACAGCCCAGGACTTGTGACTGGGCTGTTATTTTTATTAGTTTTAAATTAATGGTACGCCCGAGAGGAATCGAACCTCCGCACCCGGCTCCG
>JAAZFJ010000112.1 GCA_012511795.1 Syntrophomonadaceae bacterium | reverse complement strand
GGGTCCGGGTCATAGAGGATCATTGCATCAGCCTCCCGGTGTGTTCTTTTAACTCATTGAGTTTGGCAATGGCATCCTTAAGCCCCCCTACTTCATCGATAAGTCCGCATCTGACTGCATCTTCCCCTACCAGGACAGTGCCGATATCCCGGGCCAGATCTCCGGTTCTAAACATTAATTCACGAAATTTAGCTTCTGTTACTTTGGAATGTTCAGTAACAAATTTGACAACCCGATCCTGCATTTTATCCAGATATTCGTAGGTTTGGGGCACCCCGATCACCAGTCCGGTGAGGCGAATAGGATGGATGGTCATGGTGGCTGAGGGAGCAATAAATGAATAATCCGCACTTACGGCGATACTTGAGCCAATTGAATGCCCGCCCCCCAGAACAATAGAAACAGACGGCTTGGAAAGGCTGGCGATCATTTCAGCCAAGGCCAGGCCGGCTTCCACATCTCCGCCAACAGTATTTAGTACTACCAGCAGTGCTTTTATATTCGGGTTTTCTTCCACCGCAACCAGTTGTGGTATCACATGCTCATATTTGGTGGTTTTATTCTGCGGTGCCAGAACCATATGGCCTTCCACCTGTCCATTGATTGTCAAACAATGTATTTCACTTTTATAACCGGGTATGTCTATCTGTCCCAGTTCTTTTATGTTTTCCAGTTTTTCTTCCTGATTGGCCACCGGGGTATTTTTGTCTTCTCCCACTTTGTTAGCTCCTTTCAAATAAACTGACTTCATTTATATGGTTTCCCGGTGGTGATAAAACATACCTGACAAATGGAGACACACAGGACGCGAAATAATATTATATCGTGGCAAAATGGGAATGCATAAAACGTGGATAATTTTATACGGTGTGACAAATGAGGATGCATATAACATTAAATTTTATACAGTAGGGGTGGACGACTCTGTCCACCCGCTTCTACATACACCGCGCCTTCCGGATACCAATGGGGGCCACAGGGCGCCTCAAGCCTCACGCCTGACTCCTTACCAACCAAACTTGACAATCAGGGTACGTCCCCATTGTCATACTTCCATGATGATTGGTAAAATCATGGGGCGGCGGCCGGTTTTTTCAAACAAATGCTTGCCCAGTTTATCACGAACCTGGGATTTGATTACTGCCCACTCGGTAATATTCTTTTTCACACATACATCCAAGGCTTCCCGGACTTTTTGTTTGGCATCCTCGATCAGCTGTTCTGATTCTCTTACATAGACAAAACCTCTGGTGACAATGTCCGGTCCGGCAATGACATCTGCCTGTCCCCGGTCAATGGTGACCACTACAATGATGATCCCATCCTGGGACAACTGTTTGCGGTCACGCAGGACGATGTTGCCTACATCTCCCACACCCAGGCCGTCTATGAGGACTTTGCCAGCCGGCACCTTTCCGGCAATATTGCCTCCCTTTTCTCCCAGTTCGATCACCTGGCCATTTTCGGCTACGAAAATCTTATGCTTTTCAATCCCCAGGCTTTCTGCAAGTTTGGCGTGTTTCTTCAGGTGGCGGTATTCCCCGTGAACCGGTATAAAATATTTGGGGCGAATCAAATTGATCAAAATTTTCAGTTCTTCCTCTGCAGCATGGCCTGAAACATGAACACCCAGGCTCCGTTCGTATATTACTTCTGCCCCCTGTTTGAACAATAGATCCACCGTTTTGGCTACCAGTTTTTCATTGCCGGGGATGGGATTGGCGGAAATAATTACAGTATCTTCCGGCTGGATGGAAACCCATCTGTGGTCACCGGTAGCCATCCTGGTCAATGCTGACATAGGCTCGCCCTGGGAGCCGGTGGTTACAATGACGATTTGGTTGTTGGGGTATTTATTAATATCTTCTATATCGATTAGAATATTTTCCGGAATACTCATGTAGCCTAACTCACTGGCAATACGGACATTATTCACCATACTGCGTCCCACCACTGATACTTTGCGGTCGTATTTTTCGGCAGTTGAAATAACCTGCTGGATCCTATGAACGTTGGAAGCAAAGGTGGTGGCAATAATGCGGCCTTCACATTTGGCAAACAGTTCCATCAATGTATTGCCTACTACTTTTTCGGACATGGTAAAGCCGGAGCGATCAGCATTGGTACTGTCTGACAGCATCACCAGGACTCCCTTTTCTCCCAGCTCCGCCATTTTGCTGAAATCAACAATTTCTCCATCCACCGGGGTCTGGTCCAGTTTTATATCTCCCGTATGCAGGATGATGCCCAGAGGGGTGTGTATGGCAATACCCATGGAATCCGGAATGCTGTGGCTGACCCGGAAAAACTCAATATCCAGCTCATCGATTTTGATCCTTTCACGGGGTTTGACCACTTGATATTTAACATTGTCCAGGTTATTGTCCTTCAGTTTGGCCTCCACCAGGCCCAGGGTCAGTTTGCTGCCGTAAACAGGCACATTCAGTTCTTTTAAAACATAGGGCAATGCCCCCACATGGTCCTCATGTCCGTGAGTCAGCAGGATGGCTTTCACTTTTTCACGGTTTTCCAATAAATAAGTAATGTCAGGAATAACTATATCAATTCCCAAAAGTTCTTCTTCCGGGAACATTAGACCTGCATCAATGACAACAATAGTGTCCTGATATCTGATTGCCAGCATATTTTTTCCTATTTCCCCTAACCCGCCCAAGGGAATTAGGTGTATGCGCAAGTCATTTTCAGACATCGAAACACCTCCTTTATCTATTCAGTTTTTATTTTCCGCTCAATTTAGCTTTTAATATTATAGACGATAATAAACCTTGATACAACATTATCAGTATTGCCGGCTTATCTGCAAATAAAAAAAGCTAGAGTGTTTCTAACTTTTTTTACATTCTATTTAATTATTGCCCAAATCTTATTTTAATAAGCCATAATCCCTGAGATTTTTTCTTATTTGTGACTTTTCTTCTTCCGTAGCCGGGTATAAGGGAAGTCTGAACCCGCCAAATTCGTACCCCAGCATGTTCATGGCTTCTTTTACCGGGATTGGGTTACTGGTAATAAATAATCCTTTAAACAATGGAAACAGCTTATTGTGCAGGTTTCTTGCTTCTTTTACATCACCGGCAAAAAAGCATTTCATCATTTTAAGGATATCCGGACCTGCCAGATGGGATACAACACTGACCACACCCTGGGCACCGATGGCCAGCATGGGCAGGGTCATTGAATCATCACCTGAATAAATTGCTATTCTTTCAGGCAAAAGTGAAGCCAGTAGGGATACCTGGTCCATATCACCGGAGGCTTCTTTAACTGCTGCGATATTTTCAATGGCCGAAAGCCTTTTGACTGTCTGGGGCTGTAGATTACAGGAGGTTCTGCCCGGAACATTATATAACATAATGGGCAGTGATAAGCTGTCAGCAATTTTCTTGTAATGTTCATAGAGCCCGTTTTGGCTGGGCTTGTTATAATAAGGAGTAACCAGCAGTAATCCCTTGACTCCGCATTCCTGGGCTTTTTTGGACAACTCTATGGTCAGGTCTGTATTATTGGTTCCAGTCCCGGCCCATACTTCTACTTTGTGTCCAACTTTTTTCTGTACAACGGAAAACAACTCCAGTTTTTCATCCATGGAAAGCACCGGAGCTTCTCCGGTAGTACCGCAAACTACAATACCGTCACTGCCATTCTCACTTAAATGCTCAGCCAGTCTGGCTGCTGCCTCATAATTTACTTCCAGATTTTCCTTGTAAGGTGTTATCATGGCTGTAAAAAGTCTCGGAAAAGGCAATTAGTTCACCACCATTCTATTAATTTAACAACCTAAAGCAAATTTATCGTGTAATGCTTTCACGGCTTTTGACATATCTTCCTTTTTCACCAGACACCATATATTGGTATATGAATCTCCGGATTGTAAAATCGGTATATCGTTTTCCACCATGGCTTCCACTACTTTGGCCATAACTCCGGGTATGCCAGTCATTGCAGCCCCTACAATGGCAACTTTGGCACAATTTAATTCAATCGCCGGATCAAGGCCGATGTTTTTTAATACTTCTAATGCTTTACCAGCCTGGTCATTGGCTACCGTATACATGATAATGCTGGGCTGGACATTGATAAAGTCCACACTGATACTAGCCAGGGCCATAGATTTAAAGATTTTTAATTCAATTCCTTTGCTGCCTTCCATTTGGCTGATGTCGATCTTGATCTGGGCCAGGTTGGAAGTATGGGTGATTCCTGTAATCAGATTATCCCTTATCATTTGAATACTGTCTTTGATTTCACTGACCTGACTTGATACCAGGGTTCCTTTGGTGCCATTGACAGTAGATCTGACCCTGATGGGTATATTGCGCTGCATGGCAATTTCTACTGCCCGGGGATGAATGACTTTGGCACCGTCACGAGCCAGCTGACATATTTCATTATAGGTAATTGATTGTAAGACTCTGGCATTTTCCACGATCCGGGGATCTGCGGTCATGACTCCGTCCACATCGGTAAATATATCGATCATATCTGCGTCCAGTGCTACACCCAATGCACTGGCTGTGGTATCACTGCCGCCTCTGCCCAGGGTGGTGACCCTTCCGGCTTCATCCACGCCCTGGAAACCTGCTACTACAGGAACCAGGCCTGCTTCAAGGCAATCCAGGACTTTCTGAGGATTTACATACAAAATATGGGCGTCGCCAAAATTGCTGTTGGTTACGATCCCCGCCTGCTCACCAGTGAGAAAGCAGGCCTTGATGCCGTTGGCGGTAAGATAATTGGCTAAAATAATTCCTGATATCATTTCTCCGCAGGACATGATCAGATCCAGTTCCTGAGCTGATGGATCGGGGTTTACATTCTTCACCAGTTTGATAAAGGTATCGGTGGCATAAGGATCATTTTCCCGTCCCATGGCAGATACTACTGTAACAACAGCATAGCCTTCCTCTTTGGTTGCCTTAACGATTTCTTTGATGCGTTTCTTTAATGCCGGGGTTGCAACTGAGGTACCGCCAAATTTTTGTACTATTACTTTCAAATTTTCGCACCTTCTCAATAAAGATTGTTTTTCACAACATGCTCGGCAATTTGAATGGCATTGGTGGCAGCGCCTTTTCTAATCTGGTCAGCTGCCACCCACAAGGCGATTCCGTTTTCAGCTGAAATGTCTTCTCTGATCCTGCCCACATATACTTCATCGGTATGGGCAGCATACAAAGGCATGGGGTAAAGATTACTGCCCGGCTGGTCCTGAACAATGATGCCCGGAGCAGCAGCCAGTATATTTCTTACTTCATCAGGTGATACTGCCTTTATAGTTTCCAAATTGATGGATTCTGAATGACTGCGGTAAACAGGCACTCTTACAGCAGTAGCTGCAATTTTCATATTGTCATCGTGGAGTATTTTCCTGGTCTCATAAACCATTTTCATCTCTTCCCGGGTATAATCGTTTTCCATGAAAACATCTATATGAGGTATCACATTAAATCCGATTGGATGCTGAAATACCTTTGGTTCTTTTTTGATTCCGTCATGGTATGCCTGAACGCTTTCTGTAAGCTCACCGATCCCTGCTGCGCCAGCACCGGAAACTGCCTGAT
>JAAZFJ010000111.1 GCA_012511795.1 Syntrophomonadaceae bacterium | reverse complement strand
CAGTGTACTCGTAGGGACCATAGTCTTTCTGCACATTGAACCACAGGTAAGGATCGTTGTCGTCTCCGACGTTTAAGGTCTTCGGTTCGTCAGCACCGGGATCAAGAACCGTCATCTTCTCGATGTTGCCTGCCACCAGGTCAATGCGGGTCTCACCATCTAATAACTCAAAGCCCTGGAATACGTAGTCTTTTCCATTAATGGTGTTAAAGCCTGCACCAACGGGTTCCCAGGTGGCTAAAGCAGAGACGATTACTTCTCTGGTCACTTCAGCTGCAGCATTTCCTGCTTTGTCTTTGGCATTGTAATGGATCACATAAGTTCCTGGAATCGTTGTGTCAATACCAGCTGTGGGGCTGCCATTCAGGGTATATGTAATAACAGGATTTAAGCCGGTATCTTTGTTGTCAGTTATGGTTACCCCAGCATCTTCATAAGGATCACCATAAGTTACGTTAACCGACGAATCGCCGATTAAGGTTATGACAGGAGGAGTTTTATCGGCACTGCTGACTCCACCGCCGCCGCCTCCACCGCCACCGCTGACGATTCTGGTAAAGGTCAACTTAGTTACTGGGCTGGCTGGGATATCACCATCTGCTGCGTAACGAACCAGCAAAGTATGATTCCCGCTCAGGTCCAGCTTGGCAAATTCTTTGGCAACATATTGGATCCATTCGCCGTTATCAAGCTGATATTCCATATCAGTGGTCATGCCGGTAACAGTATTAGTCGTATCATTGGCAGATACATCCGGTGCTTCGCGCTGTTCCGGTTCTGTAACGGGCGCTGGATCTTGTTTTGGCAGGGGGCTTGTATAATTGAAGGCTGTGATCAAGGCTGCGATTGCTTCTGCTCTGGTAATATAATTCTGCGGTTTAAAGGAGTTATCGGGATAACCCTTCATGATTCCCGCTTCGGCCACCGCTCCGATGGCACCTTTGCTCCAGGTCATAGCTTCGGCATCAGAAAATTGGCTTGCCGCAGACTCATTGGAGGTAAGGTTTTTCAGACGCATAATGATGGAAGCTGCTTCCTCGCGAGTGATTGGGTCATTGGGTCTCATGGTCCCGTCGGGATAGCCGCTGATATAACCGCTGGCTTTCGCGATCGAGACAGCCTTTTCATACCAGGCACCGGGTTCAATATCTGTGTAATTTATGTCTGCTGTGTTCGAGAAGTTGAAAATTTTATTGACGATAACGATGAATTATGCGCGAGTTATATTCTGATCTGGTTTGAAGGATCCATCCGGATAGCCGGATGCATATCCCTTTTCAACAGCTGTTTCAATCTGATCTTCTGCCCAGTGGCCCGCTGTATCATTAAATGTACCGGCAGCCAGGGCACCTGTCGGCATAGTCATTACCATTAAAAAAAACAACAATGTCGTCAAACTAACGATTTGGATAACTGATCTTCTATTTTTCCCCAAACTTTATTCCGCTCCTTTCCTTTTTCAAATCCCATTGTCACTCCCTTCAAAAGTAATACTGGGGTAAACTGTAAGGAAATGAGCCTTGGAAAAAACGGAAAGAAGCATTATCTGATAATACAAATTACCACCATTAAAAAGAATTATAGCGCAAATTATGGTAAAGTTCTATAATTAATTTAATATTTCGTAAATGAAGTCGAATCTTAGGAGGACATAAGAAAAACAGGACTTACTTCCCATGCACCGCCATGCCGATCATAGACAAAAGTTCCGGGATGTTTCTAATGGTATCCCGGTCCAGCTCTTTTATTTCCTCGCTTAGTGCATCATAGGGCACTATTTAGGGGCTGACCAAGCCACTGTATCCACACCCGAGCGCAGTTCCCAAAATGATGTGCTCTCGCCGAGCTTTCTGCCTGCTCCCGGTGCCTCCGGCCATGGACATGATTTACGAAAGATGAAATGGTATAAGATGAAGGATATAATAAGATATCAGAGGGGAAGAAACATGAAAGGAACGAAGATACATGGAAAACTACACAACTGATTATAT
>JAAZFJ010000110.1 GCA_012511795.1 Syntrophomonadaceae bacterium | reverse complement strand
GGTTGCCCTTATACTATCGCCCTTTTAAACTTATAGTTTAGATAGTATAAAGAAAACCCGGTTTCCGCCAAGCCTTTGGCGCCGGTGAAACCGCGGTTGCCCTGATACTATCACCCATTAAAAGACTTATAATTTCGGAGTACAAAAAGCTGACAATCAGTCAGCAATATAGTTATTTTTTTAATTATTGTATACCTATTCTTTCCAATATCCAGATGAAAACATGATCAAAACCGGATATATCTCCAGTCTTCCCAGGAGCATCAGGATGCTTAGAATATACTTGCTCAGATCAGGCAGTTGTCCATAATTTTGCATCGGTCCTACCAGATTAAATCCAGGTCCAATATTGCCAATACAGCTGAAACAGGCTGATATACTGGAAATTAAGTCAAGGCCCATTAGACTCAGGATAATGATTCCTATGGCTGCAAAGAAAATATATATGAAGAAGAATTTCAGAACATTTAATACCAGGGCATCATTTAAAATTTTGCCGCTAAAACGGATAGGCCAGACAGATTTTGGATGAACCATTTTCTTTATTTCTACTTTGGCACATTCGAAGAGAATCATATATCTGCCCACCTTGATATTACCTGCTGTTGAACCTGCACAGCCGCCTACCAGCATTAATATCAATAAAATTACCTGGGCCCCGGGACTCCAAAAGTTGTAATCAGCTGTGGCAAAACCGGTTGTAGTAATGATGGATACCACTTGAAACATACTTTGTCTTACTCGCTCTTCCCAGCCAGGATATTGGCTTACCCCTGCAAATACTACAAGCGAGGCTATTATCACAATGTAAAGATAAGATTTAAATTCTGAGTTTGTTTTATATGCTTTTAAGGAACGGTTAAGCAATGCAAGATAATGAAGGGTGAAGTTGGCCCCGGCTAAAAACATGAAAACTATAATAGTCCATTGTATCAAAGGGTTGTAATTAGTCAGACTGGTATTCTTAGTAGAAAACCCGCCGGTAGCAACTGTAGCAAATGTATGACACAGTGAATCAAATATATCCATGCCGAAAGCGAAAAGCAATATGGTAAGTAATAAGCTCATAAAAAGGTAGATTAATAATAATCTCTTAGCAGACTCACGAATTCTGGGGCTGATTTTATCGGAAACCGGCCCTGGTACTTCAGAACGGAATATCTGGTTGGCCATCACGCCTATACCGGAAATAACAGTGATGAATAATGCCATTATCCCTATTCCGCCCAGCCAGTTTGTAATACTTCTCCAGAACAACAGGCTTTTGGGCAAGGATTCTACATCAGGAAAAATACTGGCTCCGGTTGTAGTAAAACCGGAAACTGTTTCAAAAAAGGCATCTGCAAAAGAAGGCGCAAAACCGCTTAATATATATGGCAAGGTACCGAATAATGAAGCAGCCAGCCAGCCAAAAGTTACCAAGGCAAAACATTCCCGGTAATTAATACCAGTGTGGTGCTTGAAAATGAAACTTGAAAATGCGCCGATTGATAGGGTGATCAGGCTGGAAATAAGCATAGACGTGATAATAGCTTATTTGTAATAAACAGAAAAAGCAACGCTTATAAGCATTGCGATGCCGATGATAAAAACTATTTTTCCCAGGTAGTTTAAAACTACAGATGCTCTGATCAATGTTTATCCCCGCTGATAAAAAGTTTTTCAACCTTGTTGATACTTTCAGGGAGTGTAAAGACCATCACCAGATCATTGGCTAAAATTTCAGAATAACCGGATGGTATAGTTACTTTTCCATCTCTTACTATGGCACCCACTACACTTCCGCCAGGGAACCGGATGTTTTGCAGTTGCTTATTAGCAACGATGGATCCTGGCTGGGCTTTGATTTCAATGATCTCCGCCTTTTCGTTTCCCAGTAATTTTACTGATACTATATCTCCATGGCGGATATATTTTAAAATAGCACCGGCAGTCAGCATTCTGGGATTTAAAACCACATCAATGCCGATCTGTTCCATTAAAGGCATGATATCTGCTCTTTTGACCTTGGCGATGGTTTTTAAGACCCCTAAGTTCTTAGCTATCAAGGATGACAGCAGGTTTACTTTATCATCATCGGTTACTGCAATATAGATATCTGACCGGCCGATATTTTCGTTGATCAGCAGATCCGGATCTGCCCCATCACCATTGATCACCAGTGAATGGGTCAGCAGTCCGGATATCTCTTTAGCCCTGCGGATGTCTTTTTCGATTACTTTAATGCCAATGATTTTCTTTTCCTTCTCCAGCAATTTTGCCAGGTAATAACCGGTACGTCCTGCTCCCAGTATTGTCACATTATCAATCTTTCTAGGCACAATGCCTAGTGATTTCATGACTTCCCGCATATCTTCGGTTTTGGTGATCACATATACATAATCACCGCCTCGCAGGATATCCTCACCGGCAGGTACGATCATACGGTTATTGTGAACAATGGTCAATATCACATATTTTGACGTGTCCAGCTGTTTGATCCGGTAATTGACGATGGGCGAATCATTTTTTATATAAAATTCAACCAGCTGCACTTTGTGGTCAGAATAATAATCCACATTGATGGCTTCCGGATTTTTTATGATATTCAGTATTTCATAGGCGGTGACCATTTCCGGATTAATAATAAGGTCGATCCCCAGCAGATCAGCCAGGGAAAATTTTGTCTGCTCAAAATATTCCGTACCTCTTACCCTGGCAATGGTAGTCTTAACCCCATATTGTTTGGCGATAAGGCAGGAGATCATGTTCAGTTCATCTACTTCAGTCACAGCAACCAACATGTCAGCATTTTGCACCCCTGCTGACTCCAGGACTTTCCAGGAAGAACCTGTTCCTGCGATGACCTGTACATCAAGGACTTCCTCGATCAAGTTTATTCTTTCTTCATTATTGTCTATGATCACCACATCATGGTTTTCATTGGACAATAACTGAGCAATAGAAAATCCCATTTTCCCTGCGCCGATTATGATCGACTTCACTTATATTCCACCTACACATTAAATCTGAAATTAATGATGTCTCCGTCTTTTACAATATATTCTTTGCCTTCCAGCCTGAACAGTCCTTTTTCCTTAACCAGCACTACGCTTTTTAAGTCATGCAGATCCTCATATTTAATGACTTCAGCCCGGATAAAGCCTCTTTCGATATCGGAATGTATTTTTCCGGCGGCTTTTCTGGCCACTGTACCATCATTGATGGTCCAGGCTTTCACTTCATCTTCCCCAACGGTAAAAAAGGAAATCAGCCCTAAACTGGAATACATCAACCGGGCAATTTTAACCACTCCGGATTCTTTAATGCCAATATCTTCCATATATATCCTCTTGTCCTCTTCATCCAGCTGGGCAATTTCTTTTTCAATACTGGCTGAGACTTCGATAAAATTTATGCCGTTTGTTTCAGCGTATTCATATAAATCGATTTTGCCATCATATTCATCAGATAAAATATCTTCTTCTGAGATGTTCAGACAGACCAAGATAGGCTTATTGGTCAAAAACTGATAATTTGCCAGCAGCAGCTGTTCTTCCTCATCAAAATCCATGGAAGAAAGGGGTTTGGCATTTTCCAGGGTGTCTTTGATCCTTTCCAGTAATCCCAGCTCTTTTAACATGGTATTTTTCTTTTTATTTTCATTGATTCTCTGGATCCGTTTTTCGATCAGGTCCAGGTCAGCCAAAAGCAGCTCATAATTTATTGCTTCTATATCTTTAACCGGATTGATTTCACCGCTTAAAGTAGGAATATTATCATTTTCAAAGACTCGTACCACCTGCAGCAATGCATCAGCTTTACGTACAGAAGCTAAAAACTGGGCGGTATTTTTAGCCATGCCCGGGATCAATGATGGAACATCAATGATTTCCAGTTGGGCAAAGGTAGTTTTTTTCGGTTTAAACAAGGATGACAGAAAATCAATCCGGTGATCCGGTATTCTGGCCGTTGCCAGATTTGCTTTGGCGCTGTTTGATGCCAGGCTTGAATTATCAGCGAGTAATTCAAATATAGTGGTTTTGCCGGAGGACGGCAGACCAATAATTCCTAATTGCATTTTATCTTTTCCCTTCTCTGTTATAAGTTTTACAGTGTATAATTGACGATAATATTATTATGTCAACCAATAGCTTCTTCTGTTGTTTCTATTTATTAAAGATGTATTTCTGACAAGGATAAGATCATGAATATTCCGGTAACTGCTATTCCCACCACCATTAAAATATAACCGCCGGTGGTACTGAATTGATATAACCTTGCCGCATTGCCCAGATTAAAAAAGAACAAAGCAACGGCCAGGATCAAAAGCAGTATAATAAAGGTTGGTGCGCCGGAACCCGGATAAAAGATCAGCAGATATAAAGCAAAAATAGCGATGAATACAACATTAAGAATCAATAACAATTTATAAAAACCATCGGCTTGCATGTCGATGCCCTTTTTCTCTTCAGGTATCTCATCCATATTAATGGTTTCCACGGCTAGATTGGTTTTTGATGCAATGGCTTCTGCCAGCTCTTTATTTTCAGGCGATATACCATATAATCCCACATTGGACTTCAACAACAAGAACCCCTCAGAAGTATCTGAGGCGTACATCTTTACATATCCCAGCCCTTTGGCTGAGTAGAGACCGGCAATAAAACCCGGCCAACTGATTCCTAATATGGAATAGTAGTTGACCCGGCCCTGGACTTTTTCCACAGCGGTAATCTGATCCCAGGGTATTTTGGCCTTTAAGAGTCCAAAATGGATGACCAACTGCCCTTCCTCACATTCATAGTTAAGTTTCAATGCGCCAATGAGCAATATAATGAAAACGCCCAGAAATAAATATACCGGTATGTATAGCATCAATGCCAGTATTTCATCCCCCGGCCCCAGTGAATATCCAATTCCCCAAATAAAGAAGCCAAAAATCAGCAAGCCCATGAACAAACCAAATAAGGCTCCCTTGGTTTTAATTGGCTTATACTTCATGACCCAACTCCCCCTTGCCTGTATATATATTTAATCATAATCATAGAAACCTTTCCCGGTTTTGGTTCCGAAATAACCGGCCTTGATCATTGTTGAAAACAAATTATGGGGCCGGTATTTTGGATCACGGAATTCTTCATAAAATACAAGCATTACTGAGTATAAAGTATCTAAACCTATTTGATCTGCTAACTCCAATGGTCCCTGAGGCATTCCAGCACCTAATTTCATAGCCAGATCTATTTCCTCTATACCGGCCATTCCCTCAGCATAGGTGAAGATCGCTTCATTTAGATAGGGAACCAAAATACGGTTGACAATATATCCGGGGCTGTCCCTTTTCACCACTACACTGGTTTTTCCTAATGCAGTCACAAAACTCTGTACAGAGTTAATGGTCTCATCACTGGTTTCCATCCCTTTGATCAATTCCACCAGTTTCATAGATGTCACCGGATTAAAAAAATGCATACCCAGTACCCGGTTGCGTCTTTTTACAGCGGAAGCAATTTCGGTAATGGATAATGTGGATGTATTGGTAGCCAATATTGTATTTTCAGGACAAATATTATCTAACTCTGCAAACAATTGTTTTTTTACAGCCATATTCTCCACCACAGCCTCAATTACCAGGTCGGCCTCATTCAATATTGCCAAATCTGTTGTTCCCTGGATGCGGCTTAATATGCTGTCTTTTTCCTGCTCTGTGATTTTCCCCTGTTGTATATCCATGAGTAAGTTGTTTTCAATGGTTTTAAGCCCATCTTTTACCAGTGAATTCTGCAAATCTCTTAAAACAACTTCCATTCCTCCGCTGGCAGCAGTCTGAGCAATGCCTGCTCCCATAATTCCGGCTCCCAGTACCGCAACTTTATTGATCGTATTATTAATACCTCCCCTCCCCTTTCTTCGCTATATTATACTTGTTTATTTTCTTATACAGAAGTGAGCGGTGTATATTAAGCGCTTTTGCTGCTTCATTGCGATTGCCCTTGGCTTTTTTAAGAGCTTCAATAATCGCATTTTCTTCTGCAAATGCTACTGCTTCTGACAATGTTTTGAAAGTCCTGTTGTTACCGATAAAAATATCATTTCTACTTATTATACCCTTTATCATCGGCGGCAGATGATGAACTTCGATGAAACCATCTTTTTCAACAAAATTGATGGCTCTCTCCAGAATGTTTTCCAGTTCCCTGACATTTCCCGGAAAATTATAATTCTTTAATGCAAGGCGGGCTTTGCTGCTGATACCGGCAATGTTGATGTTTAAGCGATGAGAAATTTTTGCGATCAGATAATCGGTCAAGCAATCGATATCAATTTTCCGGTTTCTTAATGGTGTAGTTTCCAGTTCTACCACACTTATACGATAGAACAAGTCATCTCTGAACTTGCCTTGGCTGATGAGTTCTTCCAGGTCTCGATTGGTGGCGGCAATAATCCTGACATCCACCCGGGTCACATCAGTGGCACCAAGCCTTTCAAATTCGAATTCCTGTAGAACCCTCAGCAGTTTCGCCTGTGTAGATGGGTGAAGATCACCGATTTCATCCAGAAAAATGGAGCCTCCATTGGCCAGTTCAAACTTACCCGGCTTTCCTCCTTTGACGGCTCCTGTAAAAGCACCTTCACAGTAGCCGAACAGTTCGGATTCAATGAGATTCTCAGGGATCGCCGCACAGTTTACCTTGATAAATGGTTCTTTGCAGCGGGGACTGGAATTATGAATCGCCTGGGCAATCAATTCCTTCCCCGTACCGCTTTCCCCTCTGATGAGAACCGTGGAGGAGGTTTTTGCAGCTCTCATGGCCATAATGCGGATGCTTTTCATTTGTGGTGATATGCCGATGATTTCACTGAAAATATTATTTATATCCCGTATATTATCTAATTCAGATTGATAGTATTCCAGCCTTTTTTGCGCTATTTTCAGCTGATTAGACAGTTCCTTGGCTTTTCTTGCATCTGTAAAGAGCCCTTTGGCCATATTTTCTATGATGGGAACCGTTTCAATCACATGTTTATTAACGATTTCCCCGGCGGCCAGCTCCAAAAACTCAAGAGCTGTTTCACTTATGGATCTTATATAACCCTTATGATCTATGGTGATAAAGGCTTTATCAAAATAATTGAAATCATCATTGCCAAATATCTTGTATAATTCATTGGCACCGATCAGGATCAAATCAGATGACAAAACCAGGCCCAGCAAAAATCCATTGTCGTCTATAACCGGGTAGTTGTGATATCCGGTTTCAATAAATAGTTTGATGGTATCACTGATTTCATGATCAGGTCTGATGGTAACCAAATCAGACTGCATGATTTTACTAACCGGAGTGTCCGGGGGATATTTATGCATAAGAGCCCTGATCAAGTGAGGCCTGGTGACGATTCCAATTAGTTTATTATCATAATCCACTACTGGTGCACCATATAGACATTGTTCGTCCATCAGCCTGCAAGCCTTGTCAAGGTCGTCGCTGATTATAAGCATGTGGATTTCTTCCCGCATTATTTCACTGACTAACATGTCTTAACCTCCACAGTGATAACAACTTAATCGCCAAAACTGATGCCAATGGAACGGGCTGTTTTGATGATCTCTCCATCAGCCGGCACCCGTTTGATTTCCTTTACAGCTTCTGTTAAAGGAACTGTTTTTATTTCTGTTCCCTGCAGACTAACCATTGAACCATATTTTCCTGTGATAAAGGCTTCAACTGCAGCCACTCCATAACGTGCTGACAGGATCCGGTCATAGGGAATGGGCTGTCCGCCTCTTTGCAGGTGTCCCAGAACAGTGACCCTGGTTTCTATACCGGTTTTTGCTTCGATTTCCTGGCCCACTATTCTTCCTATCCCCCCTAATCTAATCGGATCATGACTGGTTGGAACCATTCTCTGCACTTCCATTTCTCCGTCAATAGCCGCTGCTCCTTCGGCTATCACAATAATACTGAACTTTTTATTGTGCTGATAACGAAACCTGATCTTTTCGATAATTTTATCCATTAAATATGGTATTTCCGGGATCAGAATTACGTCTGCTCCTCCTGATATGCCAGCATGCAAGGCGATCCAGCCTGCATATCTGCCCATCACTTCCAGGATCATGACCCGGTGATGAGATTCTGCGGTAGTATGCAGCCTGTCCAAAGCTTCCGAAGCAGTATCCACTGCGGTATTAAAGCCAAAGGTAACATCAGTGCACATCAGATCATTATCAATGGTCTTTGGCACCCCGATAACTGGCATTCCCATCTCATGAAAGCGCTGGGCAATATTTAAGGTTCCGTCACCGCCTATGACGATTAGACCATCGATGTCTAATTCCTTGAGATTATTTACCGCTCTTTGGGATTCATCCTGATACACAGGTTCCTCTCCTTCCTGGCTGACCAGGAAATGAAAAGGGTTGTCCCGGTTGGTGGTGCCTAAAATCGTTCCTCCTGTATGTCCGATGCCGGAAACGCTTTTAAAATCCAATGGACGGTAGTGCTTTTCCACCAGCCCTTTGAATCCATCGATGAACCCGATGACTTCGATCCCATGAACACCTACTGCGGTTTTGGTAACAGCTCGAATGACCGCATTCAGGCCCGGGCAGTCGCCGCCTCCGGTTAAAATTCCTATCCTTTTGATTACTGACAAGTTTCTGCCTCCTTAAAAATCAGCTAATGGGGCAGGTATACGCCCTACCCCATTACTTTTAAATAGAATATTCTCTGTTAATGATATTTTTCCTTTAATAAGCTTTTATTTACACAAGTTTTTCTCTATCTTATTAAATTTATTCAGCTAAACATCAGGAAATAGAATCGTACATTGCTCATGCTTTTCTTAATTGGCAGCAGAAAATGAATCCTATATGGAAATCTATTGAACCTGATCATTATGTGCTATATCCGGCAGCAAGAAATACAGTCATGGTATTATTCTTCTACCGTTTTTACTTTATTTCACTGTAAAACCTGCCAGATACATGGCATATTCAAGAGGCCGCCGAAACGTTCTTCTCATCACTGCTCTTGAAAACTCGGTTTCCGTGGTTTTACGAGGTTTGGAGTTTACTTCAATAAGCCATAAGGCACCTTTTTTATCGATCCCAATATCCATGCCCAGTTCACCGTAAACACCATTGCTTTTTTCTTCCAAAACCGTTGCCACCCGCAGGCAAAGCTGTTTGGCTTCTTCAAATTTACGGTTGATACGGTCATTATTGTGATAAATATAGCGAAAAATCCTTTTGCTGATTTCTACTTTTCCACCTCTGCTTAAGTTTGAAATACTGCTGCCCCGGGGTGCCAACCGGACAAATTTTTTACCCACCAGCCATTTCCCATCCCGGTTCTTCTGAAAAATTACTCGTAAATCAAAAAGTGAGCCTCTGTAAACCGCCAGATCCAGCCCTTGTTGTACGATATATGGCTTATCCCTTCTTACTTTGGTTGTTTTCTTTAAAAACTCCTCTACATTATCAGCCTGGCTTTTATATCTGCTGTTTCCATAAACCACATAACTCATTTTCCCCTTGGATAGTATATTTACTTTGATGATTCCCTTGCCCAGGCTGCCATTGCTTGGTTTTACAAACAATGTCTTATATTTCCGTATCATTTCCTGCATGTTTTCAGCAGTGAGGAATTTTGTTTCCGGCAGATACTTATTTAAAATCTGGTCTTCAGAAAGCAGCTGGTATACCTTCCATTTATTCAAGAAAGAGGGATTGAAATATTTATTACCCGTAATCTCCATCAGATTTTTTCTGGTCTGGATATATTTTTCTTCACTGCTGCGGCTGGTGATTCGGTCATAAACCACATCGGGTAATGGATAAACGGCACTGACCCATGACCCCTTCTGATAAATGTAGCCTCGGGTGGTTTTTTCATTCCAGTTGATGGAGCCGGGAGTAAAAACATAGACCTGGGCATTTAAAGAGCGGCTTACATGACTGAGATAAATTAATTCTGCCCTGATGCTGGTTGGGTCATACTGTGCCTTATAGGCCAGGGATGTAGTTAAAATACCAATGGTAGGGCCTATATGGATATAATTGCCGGCTTTGTGATACCTGAGCTGCAGGCGGCCTCTTTTTCTGATCAGCAGTGCCCTGGCCAGAGCGGGAGAAAGCATGAACCTGCAATGTGCTGAATTCTGGACGGTAAGCCTGGCCAGTACCTGATGATTTCCTACCTTTACAATGATCGTTTCCTGTTCAGGAATCCCATGTTTGTCGAGCAATGGTTTGGATACACATAAACTTCCGTATGTTTTCATCCTCTTACCTCTCTTTACTGGAAAATCCAGCTAAATATCTAAGATACAACATGGGCATTTCCACTGATTTAAGTCTGGTATCTTGTTCACCGATCAACAGAAATACATGTCTGGCCGGCCTTAAATTGGTCTCTATAAACCATATATTGCCACTACGATCAATACCAATATCTACTCCCATTTCCCCTGCCTGCCCGATGACCTTTTCCAGGGTTCTGGCAGATTCTATAGCCAGATACTTGATTTCCTCCAGTATTTCAATATGTTTGTTCTCATCATCAAAATGCCGGCGCAAGACCATATCCAATTTTCTGCCGTTTCCGCCGGAAGAAATATTGCTGGTAATGGAACCGCGCCTTCCTTCCCGGCAGGCTATACCAGTGGTTTCCCAATCCCCTAAATGATTCTTTTGCACCAGGATACGCACATCAATGATATTTCCTTCAAATTTTAACAGATCGATTTGTTTCTGTACGATATAGCTGCGATTGCCCATGACTCTTTTAAGTGAGCTCTGTAATCTGCTTAATGTAGGTACACTGCCTTTAATGCTTAAACCGTTTACTTCATATTGGTATTCATATCCCGGTGCTCTCTTTTTCTTTACTACTTTTATTATATTTTTCCCCCGGGAACCTGCTACCGGCTTAAGATATACTGCTTGATATTTTTTTAGCATTGTGTCGATTTGGTTAAAACTTCTTATTATACTGGTATCAGGCAGATACTTAACCAGGTTAGGGTTCTTTTTCATAATTAAATAAGTCTCCCATTTACCGGCCACCGGCGGGTTAAAAAATCGTGTCCCCAATTTCTCCAGACGCCTTCGGTAATTATGGTTACTGTAATTCTTTTCCCGGGGATAGATAACATCAGGTATAGGATAAGCGCTTTTTTTCCATCCTTTAGGACTATAAGTATATCCTACTACTGTGCCTCTGCCCCAGTTAATGCTTAAAGGGCTGAATGCGAAACATATTTCTCCCAGATTTCGGCCGGCTTCAAGCAATTGCTGAAAAAAAAAGGTCTGGTTGCCAAAAGGCCTGGAATGTTCGCTGAATAGATCAGCCGTGATCCCCACCACCGGCCCTAAGTGAAAACCGTGGATATCCTTCTTCACCCCATATTTTTGATCTTTGCGCAGGTATAGCTTTTTGATCAGGGCCGGGCTGAAGGTCATGCCGTTTTTTAACTTATCCTGATTGCGGACGACTACCGTAAGCAATTTTTTAAAACGCCCCACATGAAAGCAAAGCTTCTGTGTTGCAGTCAACCCGAACATTTCAGCCAGATCCTGAGTGATCAAGACTGTATTGTCTTCCAGTCTCGGGTTGGAAGAGGCTGCAAACATCGTATAATTACTCATATAATTCTCCATAAATAATTAATGTATCTTATAATATGAAAGTAACTGCTTGTTTGCTAATATGGAGACATAATATTAATAAAAAAGCGAAAGATGTTAACAATTAATAGAATATATGGAAGAAAGCTTAGAGCTGAGAATATTATTTGAAGGATGCTGAATCTTTTAAAGTTAAAAAAGGGTATGCTTTATGAAGATAATAAGTGCCTGCCTTTGTGGTATAGACTGCAAATATAATGGAGGCAATAATTATGAAGCCCGTTTTAAAAAGCTGGCTGAAAATGAACCATGTCTGCTGGTATGTCCGGAAACCATCGGCGGACTGCCGGTGCCCAGATACCCCTGTGAAATATTGGGGGGGACCGGCAAAGATGTAATTGCAGGTTTTGCCAAAGTAATCGATAAAAACGGCCATGACCTGACTGATAATTTCCTGGAAGGTGCCTATCAAACTTTGATACTGGCTAAAAGTAAGGGAGCCAGCTGTGCCATTTTAAAAAGCCGCAGCCCTTCCTGTGGCAGCGGGAAAATTTATAACGGCACTTTTAAATCAGAGCTCACCAAAGGTGATGGTGTAACAGCAGCTTTACTGCGGATGCATGGAATAAAAGTGCTCAGTAACGAGGATTATTTGAAGGAGTGAACATTAATTGAAAGCCATAAGTCTTTTTTCCGGCGGACTGGATTCGCAACTGGCTGCCTGCCTGATAAAACAGCAAGGGATCACCGTGATCGGGGTTAATTTTGTCACACCCTTTTTCGGTATCAGACAAGCTACTCTGGATGCTGCAAAAGACCTGAATATAGAACTTTTAAGTGTGGATATCAGCCATGAATATATGAGTGAGGTGCTGAAACATCCGGTCTACGGATATGGCCAGCACATGAATCCCTGTATAGACTGTCATGCATATATGCTGAAAAAAGCCCGCAGTATTATGGATGACAGAGGGGCTTCATTTCTGGTGACCGGTGAAGTATTGGGCCAAAGGCCGATGAGTCAAAACAAGTCCGCACTTGCTGCAGTAGAAAAGCTGTCCGGACAAAAAGGCCTGATTGTCCGGCCTCTGTCCGCAAAACTGCTGGAGCCTACGATTCCGGAAATGAAAGGATGGCTGGATCGTGAAAAGCTGCTGGATATCAGCGGCAGAAGCCGCAAAATACAGATACAACTGGCGGAATATTATCATATAAAGGAATATCCTTCCCCGGCAGGAGGCTGCTTGCTGACAGAAGCCAATTATTCCAGAAGGCTGCGGCATTTATTGAAGATCAAGGAGGATGCCGCAGCTGAGGAGCTTCATATATTAAGCTGGGGCCGTCATTTCAGCATAGAGGATAACCTGCTTATAATAGGAAGAAACCAACGTGAGAATGAACATCTTGCCAGGGCTGCCCTGCCGGGAGATTTGCTCATGGAAGCTGTAGATTTTCCTGGTCCGGTGGCTTTACTCAGGTCGGCAGGTGAAAAGGAACCGGATCTAAATTATATCGGTTCCATCGTTGCCAGATACGGTGACGGGAAGAACCGGCCCTTTGTTACTATAAAGGTCTGTTCCCCGGAGGGCAATATAAAAGAAACTTTTCAGGTCAGGCCCATTGCCGCTGAAGAAGTTCCGGCTATGCTTTAAAAATATTAAGGTCGATCTGCTTGAACATTTCCTGGTACCCCTGGGCAGTGGGGTGTCCCCCGTCAGGAAGCAGTAAATCATCGCGCAAAGCTCCATTTTTATCATAGAAAGCTTTTTCAAAATGGATAACTTTAAGCTGTTTTTCTTCTGCAAACTGCTTAATCCAGGTCCGGAGTTTTTTCAGTATGTTTTCAATACCGGGCATATCCACAGCGGTGGGCATTCCCAGTATTACCATGATGTTTTCCTGCATTGCACGCTGGGCCATGGTCTGCAGATTCAGTTTGATACGGTCCAATGATTCTCCGCATATTACATCATTGATTCCGCCCATCAATACCAGATGGGTAGGCTGATATGTGAGCACTGCCCGTTCAAAACGCTTGAGCATATCACTGGTGGTATTGCCGTTGATACCTTTGTTGATAAACTGGCCGTCCAGGCTTTTATTTAACATAGTGACCCAGGACACTTCCGGTCCATAAGGGAAACCCCAGGTGATGCTGTCACCCAGACAAACTGCTTTGATGGACTGCTTCATTTTAACTAAACTCCTTTTTACTTATTTTGCTCGATATAATCCCTGATCGATTTCTTCAATTCTATCAAAATCCAACAGGCGGTTTAAGTGTTTCATAACCATTAGTTTTTCCCAAAACAATACAAAAGGACTGGGATGAAAGCGGTAAATAAATTTCTCCCCGGCGATTTTATCAACATCAGCTGCATTATGCTTTAGATAATTATAGATCCTTTCTTCCCGCTTATAGATCCGGTCCTTAAATTCCGTCAGCCTTTCGGTACAATCAGTGCAGACTTTTTTGATATGACATGATGCCATAGTGGTCGGTTTTAAGGCAATGAGTTTATCAATGGATTCGATCATATCAGTGGGATCAGATAAGACTTCTCCATACCAGGGACCTGCAGCTGTAAGGCAGATATCACCGCTGAATAGGAACTGTTGTTCAGGAAACCAGAAGCAACAATGCCCTTTGGAGTGTCCCGGGGTATGGATCACCTGTAAAGTGTTTTTTCCCAGGTCAATCAGTTCCCCATCTGTAAAGGTTTGATCAACGCCCCAGATATCAGCAAAATTCTCTTCATCAAGTCCTATGCCTCTGGCTGCTTCTACGTAATCATATTCAGGCATCAAATCATTCCACAGATCAAAGGAATTATAGTACTCAAATGAGGCTGCATCACTTAATGGTTCTGCATCAAACTGGTGGATGGAAATTTTAGCATTGGTAAAAAAT
>JAAZFJ010000109.1 GCA_012511795.1 Syntrophomonadaceae bacterium | reverse complement strand
TAGTATAAGTGCAACCACGGTTACGCCGTCGCCAAGGGCTAGGCGTAAGCCGGGTTTTCTTTACTTTTCTCATCTTCCTAATGAAAGGGAGTGTTTTATTTATGATTATTGTAATGGAATCTCAGGCGTCTGCGGCTCAGATCCAACATGTAAGCAGCAAATTACAGGAGAAAGGATTTCAGGTCCATTTATCACAAGGAATAGAACGGACGATCATTGGTGCGATCGGACAGCGTACTCAGGCTACCCAGGATTTGTTTGAAACTCTGCCTGGAGTTGAGAAAGTAGTACCTATTGCACAGCCTTTTAAATTGGCTTCCCGCCAGTTTAAACAGGAACGTACAAGGGTCCAGGTAGGAAGCATTACCATTGGCGGCAGAGATTTTCAGATTATTGCCGGGCCGTGTGCAGTTGAAGGGCGCACCAAGTATTTGGAAATTGCCCAGGCTGTTAAAGAAGCCGGAGCAACCATGCTGCGGGGAGGAGCATTCAAGCCGCGCACTTCTCCTTACTCATTCCAGGGTCTTGAAAAAGAAGGTCTGAAAATATTGGCAGAAGCCCGTGAGATCACAGGATTGCCAGTGATCACCGAGATAATGGATCCCAGGCATCTGGACGAAGTAGCTTCTTATGCAGATATTCTGCAAGTGGGAGCGCGGAATATGCAAAATTATTTTTTGCTGCGGGAGTTGGGAAGGCTGCAGCACCCAATTCTTTTAAAAAGAGGGCCTTCTGCAACCATTGAGGAGTGGATCATGGCTGCAGAATATATTATTTCCAGCGGGAATCCGAATGTGATTATGTGTGAACGAGGTATCCGTACTTTTGACAGCTATACCAGAAATACACTTGATATAAGTGCAGTACCGGTGATCAAACAGTTGACTCATATGCCGATTATTGTTGACCCCAGTCATGGCACCGGTAAATGGAAATTGGTTGAACCTATGTCTCTGGCAGCAGTTGGAGCAGGTGCAGATGGTATTATGGTTGAAGTCCACCAAAATCCCAGTGAAGCATTATCCGACGGACCACAGTCACTTACTCCGGAAAACTTTGCCAGGATGGTTAAAAAAATAAAAAATCTACATCTGCTGCTTAATAATAATGGAGAGCAATAATAATGCCGCTTAATATCCTTATTGCGGGAGTTGGATTAATTGGCGGTTCATTGGGGTTAGCTCTGAAAGGCTCCTCTTCAGTAAATAAAATAATTGGTGTTGACAGTGACCTTGAGGCGTTGAAGAAAGCTGAGGAATTGGGGGCCATAGACTGCTATACATCCCTTAGTGAAGGAGCAAAGCAAGCAGATATTATAATACTCTGTACCCCGGTGAATACTTTTGCAAGTATAATCGATGAAATAATGGATCTGCTACGGCCTGGAACGATTATAACTGATACCGGAAGTACCAAGGAAAAAGCCATGAATACCTTTGCTAAACTGCCTGACTATGTATATGTGATCGGTGGTCATCCCATGGCAGGCGGAGAAGCAATCGGAATCATCAATGCCGACAAATATTTGTTCGAAAACGCTGTATATGTACTGACACCGGCAGCAAATACACCGTCTGATATAATTAATCAATTAAAAGCAGTACTAAGTGTTATCGGTGCCAGGTTTATGATTATGGAACCTCGATATCACGATGAAATTGTTGCTGTAATCAGCCATATTCCGCATCTGCTTTCAGCAGCTCTGGTCAATCTGACCAATGCCGACCGTGATAAATTATCAATGGCTGCCGGAGGGTTTCGTGATACCACTCGTATTGCCTCATCCAATCCTAAGTTATGGCAGCAGATTTTATTTTCTAACCGTGAGTCAGTGATTAAGTATCTGGATCAATTAATAATTAGCCTTAATGAGTATAGGGATATGCTGGATAATCATGATGAGCAACAATTATTTGAGCAGTTGAAACGGGCACAGGAAACCAGAAACAGTATACCTTATATGCGAAAAGGCTTAATGCCAGGCTTTAGTGACATTATTTGCATTGTTCCCGACAGACCAGGGATCATAGGTGAACTAGGCAATATTTTAGGAGAGAAACACATAAATATTGTAGACTTGGAAATACTTCATGTTCGAGAAGGAGACGGAGGCACAATAAGAATCGGAGTACCTACCTATGAAAATGCCTGCCAGGCTGTGGATGAATTGAAGGAACATGGGATAAAAGCCTGGCGCAGGTAAGGAGGCTTTGAAAAATGGACAGGATTCTTAACCGGGCAAAGCACATAAAAGGTGAGATAAACGTAAGTGCAGATAAATCTATTTCTCATCGCGCCATTATTCTTTCTGCATTAGCAAATGGTGACAGTCAAATAACAAATTTGCTAAAGGCTGAAGATACTGATTCCACATGCAGATGTTTCAGTCAGATGGGCATTTCAATAAAACAACAGGGAAATAAATTGGCGGTATCGGGTAAAGGATTACAGGGGCTTAAAGAGCCGGAATCCATCCTGGATTGTGGTAACTCAGGAACCACCATGCGTCTTTTATGTGGTTTATTGTCCGGGCAACAATTTTTCTCAGTTCTTGCCGGGGACAAATCTCTATCCAGGAGGCCAATGAGCCGGGTTATCCAACCGCTGCGCTTAATGGGAGCTGAAATAACAGGCCGGAATAACAGTAAATATGCACCCCTGGCCATTAAAGGGTCAAAATTACATGGAATCTCATATCAGTCTCCGGTAGCCAGTGCCCAGGTGAAAACAGCCCTTCTGTTGGCCGGATTGAATGCAGAAGGTGCTACGATAATATCCGAAAAAACACCAACCAGGGATCACACTGAAAGAATGCTTGCTGCCATGGGTGCAGACTTGGTGGTAGATAGCAAAGAAATCCGTCTTTATCCGGGCCGTGACTTGGAACCCCAGGATTTTTTAGTGCCGGGGGATATATCATCAGCAGCATTCTTTCTGGTACTTGCTTCTATTGTACCCGGTTCAGAACTGATGATCAGGAATGTAGGGATTAATCCTACCCGTGATGGTATTATTGAGGCATTAAAACTCATGGGAGCCAAGCTTAATATAGAAAATCAACGGGTATTTGGCGGCGAAACAGTGGCGGACATAGTAGTCAGCAGTGCTGAGTTAAAAGCTGTGAATATTGAGGGGGACATGATCCCCAGACTTATCGATGAATTACCGGTGCTGGCAGTAGCAATGGCTGCTGCCCAGGGCCGTTCAACAGTAAAAAATGCCGAGGAATTAAGAGTCAAAGAAACCGATAGAATCAATGCAATAGTTATTGAACTGGAAAAAATGGGAGTCGATATAATAGAACAGCCGGATGGTTTTATAGTAACAGGCAGCCGGGATAATTTAAAAGCAACTGAAGTAGACAGCTGGGGTGATCACCGCATAGCAATGAGTCTGGCTGTTGCAGCCCAGGTTTGCCATGGTGAGACCAAAATAAGCAATTCCCAGGCCGTAAGTATTTCTTTCCCTGAATTCTGGGATTTACTTGCTCAAATAACCAGTTGACAGATATTGGCAGACCAACATGCTGAAATGTTTTAAAAATCACTGCTTAATATGCTAAAATTATATAGAATATTCTTAGGTGGTAAATTGATGAAGATAGCAATCGACGGACCAGCCGGTGCCGGCAAAAGTACTTTGGCCAGAAGACTGGCACAAAAATTGGGTTACATTTATATTGACACCGGGGCAATGTATAGGGCTGTTACCTGGAAAGCCCTGCAAAAAAATATTGATTTTACTGATGAGAAAGCAATCTGCAAACTAGTTGAAGAAACCAAAATACACTTCGAATATAATTCCCAAACACAAAAAGTTATATGTGACAAACAGGAGATCACCAAACAAATCAGATCACCGGAAGTAAGTGCAGTTGTATCACAAATTGCAGCCTTTCCATCTGTCAGGGAGAAAATGGTTCAACAGCAACAGGAACTTAGTAAGGACAGTGATGTTGTAATGGATGGAAGGGATATTGGCGAGGTGGTTTTACCTGATGCCGATTTCAAATTCTACATTACTGCTGATATCGATGAACGTGCCAGGCGAAGGATAGATGAATTAAAGAATGAGGGTTATGATATTTCGTTTAATACCATAAAAAATGATTTGAAAGACAGAGATTTGAAAGATACCCAGAGACCGGTGGGAGCACTTAAGATTCTTGATAATTCACTGGTTATTGACACAACAGATTTGACAATTGAAGAAGTTTTAGCCAAAATGCTAGCTATTATTCAGGGGGAATAATATGTTTTACAATTTGATCAGAAGTATTGCCAGAGGGTTGTTCTTCTTTTTTGGTCTGAAGCATGAAGGAATACATAATGTGCCGAAAGAAGGGGCTGTAATTTTAGCCTCAAATCACGTAAGCTATTATGACCCCATTGTGATTGCTGCTGTGCTGGACCGACAGGTTAATTTCATGGCCAAAAGTGAGTTTTTTGAAAGCAGATTATTTGGTAAAATCTTATCAGCATTAAATGCTTTTCCGGTTAAGAGAGGCTCTGCAGACAGAAGAGCCATAAAAACAGCTTTGGCAATTCTGAAAGAAGGCAAAGTTTTAGGAATTTTTCCTGAAGGTACCAGAAAAAGTATAGGAACCGAAGTAAATCCACTGACCGGCACTGCATTACTGGCTTTGAAATCCGATGTTTATGTAATACCGGTAGCTTGTATTGGAACGAAACGCATGATACCAATTGGCTGGATAAGCCCTTTAAAGGTTATATTTGGTAAACCTATTAAATATGATAATGGCAAAGATAAAATTAACAGCAAAGTCCTGGAAGATTACAGCCAGGTAATTGCAGAGGAAATTAATCATCTTTTGATAAATAAAGAAGGATTTAAACTGAATACTTCGAATAACTATGATAGGTAAGGTGTTATATTGAGAATACTTGTTGCCAAAAACGCTGGCTTCTGCGCCGGTGTAAAAAGAGCGGTAAAAATAACTGAAGATGCAGCCCATAAAACAGGCATCTGGTATACTTTAGGTCCCCTTGTACATAATGATGCAGTTATAGAACATTTTAGAAACCGGGGAATTGATACCATAGATAATTTGGAGCAAATAACCGGCGATGATATTGGTATTATTATAAGGTCACATGGGGTAAGTCCGGTTATCATAAAACAAGCAGAAGAAAAAGGCATAAGAATCCAGGATGCTACATGTCCGCTGGTCAGTAAAGTACATAAAACAGCGGAACTATTGATACAGGAAAACTATGATATTATTATTTTTGGAGACAACCAACATCCGGAAACACTTGGAATTTTAGGATGGTGTAATAATAGGGCAACAGTAATATCTGATGTTGAACAAGCACACAATATTGATAGAAAAACAAAAATAGGATTAATTTCGCAAACAACCAAAGATTTAAAAACATTTTTGGCAGTAGCTGCGATACTAATGACCAAGACTGACGAACTAAGAATTTTTAATACGATTTGCTCAGCAACCAAAAACAGGGTGGAACAAACTTTGGAAATTATCCGTCAGGTTGATTTAATGTTGGTTATTGGCGACAGCAAGAGTTCAAATACTGCCACTCTTACAAAAGAGTGTTTAAGTACCGGAGTAAAGACTATTCAGATTGAAAAGGCTGATGATATTCAAGATGAATGGCTTAAGGGAGTATCTAATCTAGGCATCACTGCAGGTGCTTCCACACCGGACTGGATAATTAAGGAGGTATTGGATAGGATGACGGCGTACGAGGAAAAGGATAATCAGGAATTGAACCAGGAAATGGAGAACCAGGTTATCCAGCAGGATCAAGAAATGGAAAATGAAGTTCCCCCCACCCAGGCAACAGAGAATGAGGATACTCAGAATCAGGAAGACTCATTCGCCAAAATGGAGGCTGAAATGGCAGAAATTGCTTCTCCCAGCAAAGGAGATGTAATAAAAGGCACTGTTGTTCAGGTAAAAGACGATGAAGTTATGGTTGATGTGGGCGGAAAATCAGAAGGACTTATACCACTAAGAGAACTTACATCCAAAGAAGTAAACTCAGCAAAAGATATCGTAAAGGTTGGCGATGAATTAGAAGTATTGGTTCTGAAATGGGATGATGAAGGCAACATCCTCCTGTCCAAAAAGAAAGTTGATGCCAAAAAGGAAATGGATAAACTGGAAGTCAGTTTCAATCAAAATGAATCTATCAGAGGAACTATAATTGGCAGTGTGAAAGGCGGACTCTTGGTAGATATCGGTATAACCAGTTTTTTACCTGCTTCACATATCGGAGAGGGATTTGTTAAAAACCTGGATGATTATATAGGCCGGGAAATGGACTTTAAAATTATTGAATTCAACAGGAATAAACGTAGGGGTTCCCAGGTGGTAGTATCCAGAAAAGAACTGGCCGGTGAAGAAAGAGCCAGAGAGAGAGAAGCTTTTTGGGCAAGTGTGGAAGAAGGCCAGATCCGTAAAGGAAAAGTAAAGCGAATTGTTGATTATGGAGCGTTTTTGGACCTGGGCGGATATGAAGGATTGTTACACATTTCCGAATTGGATTATAAGAGAATTCCTCATCCTTCTGATGTACTAACTGAAGGAGAAGAAATCGATGTATTTATCCTGGGTGTGGACCGGGAGAAAAGCCGGGTTTCTTTAAGCCGCAAGAAACTTATGAAAAGCCCTTGGGAAATAGTGCTGGAAAAGTATCATGAAGGTGAAGTCATAGAAGGGAAAGTAGTTCGTATCGCTACCTTTGGAGCCTTTGTAGAAATTGAACCAGGAGTTGATGGCCTGGTCCATATATCACAACTGGCGAATTATCGCGTAGATAAACCGGAAAACGTAGTATCAGTGGATCAAGTGGTCAAGGTTAAAATATTAGGGATAGACAGTGAACAAAAAAGAATCAGCCTGTCGATAAGAGAAGCTCAGGAAGATGTTGACGCCCAGGCTGTGGCAGAATATCTGGAAAAACAGGAGCAATCCAATACAGAAGAAGAGGTGCCGGAAGTTTCCGAACCTGTTGAATTAAGTGAAGCTGAAGATGTTGCAGAAGTTACTGAATCAGATGAGATCGCGGATTTAACAGAGACTGAGTAACCCTTAAAAAATAGTCTTTGAGGTGGTAAAATGCCTATATTTGAATTTCACTGCCAGGACTGTGACAATAAATTTAACCTGTTAATATCAAATAATGATAAAAATAAAGTGAAATGTCCCCAGTGTAGTTCCGGGAACATTAAACAGTTATTATCTCTTTTCAGCACCAGCAGAGGAAAAGGAGCTATCAACCAGGATAGATGTAATGGCTGTGCCGAGAGAACGAGAGGATGAAGTATTTAGCTGTGAGGCTGCCGTTGGCAGCCTCTTTATTTATGATACGGGGTAAGAGGGTGAAGGTGCAGTATGAAAGCAAGTGGTGTTATCAATGCCGGCGGCAGAAGTACCAGGATGCAATTTAACAAGGCCTTTGCTGAAATCGGCGGCAAACCTTTGATTGAAATTATAATTAATAAATTTGAACCCTTTTTTTCAGAGATTTTTATTGTTAGTAATCAACCGGAGCTTTATGAGAAGTATGGTTATAAAACATATCCGGATATCTATCCGGGAAAAGGTCCGGTGGGAGGAATACATACAGCATTGCACTATGCTCATTTTGAACAGATTTTTATGCTGGGCTGTGATATGCCTTTTATGGATATACGCATTGCTGAATTTATGTTGGAAAAACTATACGATAAAGAAAGTGCAGTTCCCAGAATAAAAGGTTATTTGCAGCCTATGTCTGCTGCATACAGCAAAAAGTGTTTGCCTCGCCTTACATATAGTTTGGAAACCGACCGCCTGAAGCTAACCAGGCTTTTTGAAGAATTAGATGCTGAAATTGTGGAAGAAGAAGAATTAGAACGATTTGGTAATCTGGATGAGATTTTTTTAAATGTCAATGATCAAATCACATTGCAGAAAGCAGCAGTCATAGCAGGGAGGGCTGAACCATTAGAAAACAGCGTAAAGATGAGCACATGACTATAGCCGTCAATACTGCTGACGGACCATGTACAACTGGTTTTGAAGATCTTTATTTACTCAATAATTCGATTCCGGAACTGGATATTGATGAGATAGACTTAAGTATGACTTTTTTAGGCAGACAAATATCATATCCGATCATAATTAATGCCATAACCGGCGGAACAGACAGGGCGTTGCATTTCAACAAATGCCTGGCTTCTTTAGCCGCCAGATATAATCTGCCCATAGCTGCCGGGTCAGCCAATATAACCATCAAAGAGCCTGAATCAAAGGCCTCCTTTGAAATCATCCGTCAAATGAATCCTCAAGGGTTGATATTTGCTAACATTGGTGCCGGTGAAACGGCAGATAAAGCATTAAAAGTCATAAAACTGATGAATGCCGATGCCTTGCAGTTACATTTTAATGTACCCCAGGAGCTTGCCATGAGGGAAGGTGAGCGAAATTTCAAAAATGTTCTTGCAAATGTTGCGGAAATCGTATCCGGGTGCCCGGTACCGGTTATTGCCAAGGAAGTTGGCTTTGGCTTTACCCGTGAAACAGTGGAAAAATTATATCATTGCGGAGTGAGGATTTTTGATAACAGCGGCAAAGGCGGAACCAATTTTATAATTATTGAAAATCATAGAGCCGGGAGACTGGATAATGAGTTTGAAAATTGGGGAATCCCAACTGCCTGGAGCCTGGCAGAGATAGCAGCTTTAAAACTGCCCATTACGATTATCGCTTCCGGGGGAATCAGAACTGCTCTTGAAGCAGTTAAAGCATTGACTATGGGAGCAAACATGGTAGGCATTGCCGCACCGTTTTTAAAAAAGTATGTAAACGAAGGAGAAGAATCAGTTGAACTGTATTTGAATAGTTTTATATATCGTTTGAAAGCTGCAATGCTGATGACCGGTGCTAAAAACATAAAGGAGTTGACTTCAAAGCCGCTGATCATTATGAATAGGACTGCTGAATGGTTAAAAGCAAGAGAAATAGACCCGTTGATCTGGGCCAAGCGCTCATAATTATCCGAGTAGCTAATCAGTATTTTTATAAGCTGCCTGTAAAAAGGCAGCTTTTCTTATTTTACATATTCTAATTTAGACTGGGAAAGATATTTAAAAATAAAACT
>JAAZFJ010000005.1 GCA_012511795.1 Syntrophomonadaceae bacterium | reverse complement strand
GTTGTAGCGGCGCGCGTAGTGCCTGCCTGCCTGCCTGTGCCCTAGAAGGGTATGACCCGGAGGGTTATGCCCAGAATGGGTATGCCCTATGGGTATGCGCCATAAAGTGTACGCGTCGGCTGGTTGGAAAGCAGAAAGTGGAATAAGCGTGAAGTGTGTGGCGTTAGGCGACCACAGCTCCAAGCTTTGTAGGGGGCGACGACCCTGTCGGCCCGTATGTGACTGAAAGGGAGGGAGTACAGAAAACACAAAAAACCAAAAGCGCCTGACCCACTGGACTTCAAATCCAGTGTGGGTGACGAGGTGGGGGTTTATCGAAAATTCGGCGGGTGCCCCCCGGTGTGCTGCCATCGTTAGTGAACATACAAAACCGCTCAGCAATGAACGGGACAGAATTGTTCATATGCGGTTCGAAACAGTCAGAAGGATTGAGAAAATAATCATAAAAACGATGGGAGAGACTGCTTATGTCAGTTATGAGCCAATTACCCGAGTATGAAAAAGGTATTTATAACCATATTATGATAAAAGAAATTCACCAGCAGGAAAAGACTATTTCTCTGGAACTGGCCGATTATATCAAGGACGGTTTAGCAGACCTGTCCTCACTGGGTATTGATGATATTTTACTCAGTGCAGAGAAGATTTATTTGATTGGATGTGGAACTGCTTATCATGCAGGGCTGGTAGGCCGCACCCTGATCGAAAAGCTGGCCGGCATTCCAGTTGAAAGCGATATCGCTTCCGAATTTGGCTACCGCCATATCCCCTGGCGTAAAAACCAATTGATGGTGGTAATCAGTCAATCCGGAGAAACATCAGACACTCTTATGGCCTTAAGAGAAGCCAAAAAGCACGGCGTACCCGTTTTAGCAATTACTAATGCCCAGGATTGCACTATGAACCGCGAAGCTGACAGATTTATGGTCATCAAACCCGGCCCGGAACTGGCCATTGCTTCTACCAAAGCCTATACCAGCCAACTGGTGGTAATGTATCTATTGGCTTTGTATTTGGCCGATAAAAAGGGCACTTATGATAAAGCCGAGCTGAAAGAAATCGGCCATGAGCTGATGGGCATTGATGCCGCTATTGAAAAAGTATTTGCCCAGGAAGAGAAAATCATGAATATCGCCTGGCGGTATCGTCATATTGAGGACACCTTTTACCTGGGCCGCGGGCTGGATGCAGCGGTTGCCATGGAAGGGGCTCTTAAACTGAAAGAAACATCCTATATACACTCAGAGGCCTATGCCACCGGGGAATTAAAACACGGGCCAATTGCAGTCATCACCCCGGGAATGCCGGCTGTTGCATTGGTTACACAGGAAAAGACAGCCGATAAATCAATTGCCAACCTGCAGGAAATCAGAAAAAATGGCGGCCACATAATCGCTGTCTGCAGCGAAAAGCTGGTCTCCTTATGCGGGGAATTTGAAGAAATAATAACCATTCCCAATGTAAACTCTGATATTACACCATTGCTGTCGGTATTGCCCCTGCAGTTATTTGCCTACTACATGGCAGTGTTCCGCGGTAATGATGTTGATAAACCCCGAGGCCTCACCAAATCAGTTCAAGTAGAGTAGGAAGGTTTTATAATGAAGCAAGGAGACGTCACACAGTTTGACGTCCCCTTGCTTCGCTGCTTCATAGGCTCAGTATGGAGCGAAGTTCGCCGGGGGGCATGATTTCCCGCTGGTTGGCGATGCCGATTTCTTTGATCCGCTGCAAGAGTTCGATATTTGATGCCAGTTTGGTCCGCTCCCGGTCATACCACAGGTTGTCTTCCAGGCCCACTCTTACTCCGTAGCCCATGGAAACCGCCAGGGAATTTACCGGCAGCTGATGGTCTCCCACCCCGCCCAATGAAAAAACAGACTGCTCAGGCAGATCCCTGATCATGATGCCGATGTGCAGCAGATCAGCCTGGGCACAGGCGATATTGCCCAGGACCAGGGTGAAATAATAAGGCGGTCGAAGTATATTTTTGGAGATCAGATACTTGGCATAATTGATCATGCCCGCATCAAATACTTCCAGTTCCGGTTTGATGCCTTGATCAAGCATATTTTTGGCCAGGGCCATGATCATGGCAGGCTCATTGATGCTGGCCTGTTTGTTGAAATTCAGGGAACTTAGGGTAAGGCTGGCCATATCCGGTTTCAGATCACCCTTAAGCTGCAAAACATCAGCCCTTTTTTCCAGTTCATTGAAGGTGCGGCCGCTGGTGGAAACACAGATGATCAGCTCCGGGGCAAACTCCCGGATCCCGCCGATGATCTCTGCATAGGTCTCTTTTTTATAGCAGGGGGATTGTGTGACCCCATCCCGGACATGAAGATGCACCATGGTGATGCCGCATTCCCATGCTCTTTTCACATCGGCTATGATCTCATCCGGAACGATGGGGACATAAGGATTCTCCCTTTTTGTAGGGATCATTCCGGTAGGGGTGAAATTTACGATAAATTTATTGCTCATAAAACTCCATTTTCTATATTTAATCTATCCTTTGCTGAATACATAACATTTCGTGACTGCCAGGAATATTCCTGCTGTTTTCAGGCTGTTGTGCAGGGAAAAAATTGCTGTGAAGGCAGTGGTTAAAGATTTGAAAGGGACTGCAGTTCTTTCGCTGCTGCTGGGTCAACTGCCCGGCTGATTGCCATGCTGCCGCTGGCACGTAAAAGGGGGAGCAGTTATTTGAACTGATATCCGTTCTTCTGCCCGGGAATTTTCAGAGTGCAGCATCAAGGGAAGACGGATCTAAGAAAATTTATATACTTTTTGCGCAATTCATATTAGAATATGTTATAGAATAAACTGGCAGTTATTGAAAAGTATATAGGGATGACGGGTTCGAGAGATGAGTGAAGCTCACACCGAAGGAGCAAATGTTGTTCAGGTATCCCTGTAAAACGTGAAACTCTCAGGTAAAAGGGTTCGTACCCGAACCTTTCTCTGGGAAGTCTTATGACACCGAAGGGGCAAGCTGTGCGAAACTCTAAGGTCAAGCAACAGAGAACAAGGGTAATCTTGCTCTCTGTTTTTATTTTTATAATTAGATTTCAGGAATAGGGAAAAATAGGACAGTGGGGACGTACCCGGATTGTCAAGTTCGGTTAGTGAGGAGTGAGGCGTTAGGCGAAAGAGTACGCTTCCTTATATTAAATATGATCACTATTACCGGATACGTACCTCTTCGGGCGCGCGTATTGCTTGCCTGCCTGTGACCCGGAGGGTTATGCCCTATAGGGTACGCGCCATAAAGGATACACGTCCGCTTGGTTGGAAAGTAGAAAGTTTGAAAGGGGAAGGTTGGAAAGAGGAAAAGATGGCGCTTCTCCCGCTTGTGTACCGGAGGGGTGTCCTCGTTTCAGCTAATAAAGGCAACAAATGGTGCCTGACCCCAAAAGCAACAAAAGAAGGTGGGTGAGAGTAATGGAAAATAGTTATGATTTATTGATCCTGGGCGGCGGGCCGGCAGGCCTGGCAGCAGGAATGTATGGAGCCAGGGCCAGGATGAAGACGGCCATAATAGAAAAAGGCCGGCCGGGAGGCCAGGCAGCCACCACTGAGGAACTGGAAAACTACCCGGGCTTCGGGCCGGGAACAACCGGGCCGGGCTTGACCCAGGCTATGGCTGACCATGCCGAATCATTTGGCGCTGAATTTATCAAAGACACCATCGTTTCCCTGGAACTTACCAATAACCCGAAGAAAATTACCGGCAAGAAAGGTGAGTACTTTGCCAAAGCAGTGATCTTTGCTCTGGGGGCTGAACCCCGCTTGCTTAATGTGGAAGGTGAGGGGAAATTCAGGGGCAAAGGGGTCAGCTACTGTGCCACCTGTGATGCCGACCTGTTTGAGGAACTGGATGTTGCCGTGGTGGGCAGCGGCGATGCTGCCATCGAAGAAGCTGAATATCTGACTAAGTTTGCGGAAACAGTAACCATGATCGTTATTCACGAAGAGGGCAAGGTGGATGCCAATCAGGTCTCAGCCGAAAGAGCTTTTAAGTCACCCAGGCTGAAGTGGATCTGGAACAGCACCGTAAAGAAAATAAACGGCGACGGGATCGTAGAATCCCTTACCTTGAAAAACATCAAAAGCGGGGAAGAAAGCCAGCTTCCGGTCAACGGCGTTTTCATCTATATCGGCACCGTCCCCAAAACTGAATTGGTCAAAGGAGTCCTGGACTTAACCCCCCACGGTTATGTGTTCACCGATGAGAAAATGGCCACCAATGTGGAAGGGGTATTTGCCGCCGGGGACATCAGGGACAAATACCTGCGCCAGGTGGTGACCGCAGCTTCTGACGGAAGCATTGCCGCAGTAGCAGCAGAACGGTACATCCACGACCGGGAATTATGGGATAGGGAAGTCCTCAAAGCCGAAAAGCCGGTAGTGGTGGTTTACTACAATCCCACTGACATGGAAGGGACGGAAAAGGCGGGGCTGGTGGACCGCTTTATCGAGGAGAATCCGGATCGTTTCAGCCTGGTGAAAGTGGATGCCACCCGCAATGAGCTGGTGAAAACCCGTTATCAAATCAAGGAAGAGGAGCTTCCCCTGGTGCAGCTTTTTGTAAACGGAGAAGTTACCGCAGCCATAAACCAGATCAATATAGAAAATCTTAAGGCTTTACTTAGTTGATTATAAGGAGGATGAGTCAATGTTGGAGGTCACCAAGGATAATTTCACCCAGGAAGTATTGGAATCAGAGCTGGTAGTATTGGTGGACTGGTGGGGCCCTAAATGTGAGCACTGCCTGGAACTGATGCCGGACATCAAAGAAATGGCGGTAAAATACCAGGGACAGATGAAATTCTGCTCGGTCAACGTTTCCGGCAATCGCCGCCTGGCCATCAGTTATCAGGTACTGGGCCTGCCCGCCATCCTGTTTTTCAAGGGCGGGGAAAAGATCGATGAAATATCCGGCCAGGAAATAACCATCGAAGATATAGAGGCCAAGGTCAAACAACATATATAGACAGGAGGGATCATTGTGAAGCTGGAACTGGGCAACATATTTGTAAAAGATGTCAGGTTTGGCGACCAGACCGAAGTCAGGGAAGGCACGGTTTATGTAAATAAGGCTGAACTGCTCCAGGTCATTGCTGATGAGCGCCTGAAATGCCGGGACATTCACATTGTAAAACCCGGTCAGTCCGTGAGGCTCTGTCCGGTCAAGGATGTTCTGGAACCAAGGGTGAAAGTGGAAGGCCCCGGCAGTGTATTCCCGGGCTTTTCCGGCGATGTGACCATGGTAGGCGAGGGGCGCACCCATGTTTTAAAAGGTATGACCGTGATCACCGTGGGAAATATCGTGGGCTTTCAGGAAGGCATCATTGACATGACCGGCCCCGGAGCGGAGTACACCCCTTTTTCCCAGACCATAAACCTGGTACTGGACCTGGAGAAAACAACCGGCATCAAACAGCATGAACACGAAGAAGCAGTACGCATGGCAGGCCTCAAGGCTGCCCGTTATGCAGCCGAAGCCGCGCGCAAGGCAGACCCTGATGAAATACTTACCTTTGAAACCAAACCGGTCCCCCGGCAGCATGAGGAATTTCCTGACCTGCCCAAGGTAGCCTATGTTTACATGCTGCAGACCCAGGGGCTTTTACATGACACCTATTTGTACGGAGTGGATGTGAAAAGGATCCTTCCTACCTTCCTCTTCCCTACTGAAGTCATGGACGGAGCTATCGTAAGCGGCAACTGCGTTTCCGCCTGCGATAAAAACACTACTTATCATCATTTAAACAGCCCGGTGATCTACGACCTCTACGACCGCCATGGCAAAGACCTGAATTTTATCGGCGTAGTGGTAACCAATGAAAATGTCACATTGGCGGAAAAGGAGCGCAGCTCCAATTTCTGCGCCAAACTGGTGCAGTCTCTGGGTGTTGACGGGGTCATTATCACCGAAGAAGGCTTTGGCAACCCTGACACCGATTTGATCATGAACTGTAAAAAAATTGAGCAGTTGGGCATCAAGACGGTCTTGATCACCGACGAATATGCCGGCCAGGATGGAGCTTCCCAGTCACTGGCAGATTCTGACCCCTTGGCTGATGCCGTTGTCAGTGCCGGCAATGCCAATATGCTCATCACCCTGCCAGCCATGGAGAAGGTGATAGGCTTTGACGAAGCAGCCAATATCATTGCCGGAGGCTTTGCCAATTCTTTGAAAGAAGACGGTTCTGTGGAAGTGGAGCTTCAGTCCATCATCGGTGCTACCAATGAGCTGGGCTTCAACCCCATGGGTGCTGTGGGTAAATAATAATTTGCAAGGAGTGACAGATATGACTATTGATAAAAGCTTTTTTGCCGATAAAAAAATTTGCATACTAGGAGACCGGGACGGGATCCCCGGGCCTACCATTGCCGAATGCATGAAGACAGTGGGCGGGGAGATCCTTTTTACCAGCACGGAATGCTTCGTTTGAACCGCAGCCGGGGCTATGGACATGGCCAATCAGACACGAATCAAGGAAACCGCGGAAAAACACGGCAGTGATATGGTAGTTGTCATATT
>JAAZFJ010000108.1 GCA_012511795.1 Syntrophomonadaceae bacterium | reverse complement strand
AGCGGGCAAATTTCGCCGGTATAATAGTCCAAATATCATAAATCAACTCCGGGAAAAGTCAGGCCAGTGAAAGAGAAGAGTTCGAATACATGATAAAAAAAGCAGCCAAACGATTTTCAGCTGCTAATAAACTATTTTCTCGATGAAAAAACCTGCGGATTATTAAGTGAAAAGTTTTATGGAAAATTTCCCTGCTCTACCCGCCGCCGATGGGCTCTGAATCATTAAAACCACCCGGCACCAGGCAATTGTCGCCATCTTTTACCGGACAGTTATCACTGGTGGTATTCTGAATTTCATGCTGCTTCGCTTTTAAATCTGATTTTTTCTTACTCTTTTTCTTGCTGCCTGGCATACTGTCTGACTCCTTTGCAAATAAATATTTAATCTCTAATAGTATTTTTCATTTGCGGGAATATATGCGGTATTATCCACACCTGGTTTTTCATTTCTCCACAAGCCGGGCAGAATCTGTTCTATTACGAAACACTGCGAAAATACTTCTGTTGTTTTAAAACTTTTGGGATCATTATCTTCACACTAATCATCAATGTAAGCAACGTAAACGTTAACAGATCAGCGAAATATTTATCCATAAAAGATCCCCGCTTTGCAGAAGCGAAATCTGTATTGCAGGGAATCTTATTGGATTTATTACCTGTATGCCAGGCAGCATTTTATAAAACGATGGTTTTTCCTGCGTTGGTCAGAATTTCTGTGCCATTGTACATGTTGGTAACCTGCCCTACCAGCAGTTGATCCTTTTTCCCGTAAAAGTCGAGGCAGGTTCCACAGGATAAAATCTGCACACCCTTTTGCTGCAGAAATTGCAGGTGATCCAGGATCGGAGATTCTTCGGTGGTCAGATGTATGCCGCCATTCATAAAAATTAAATGTTTTAATTCAGGCCCCATTTCCGTTAAGGTATAAAAGAAACTTTTCATCAGAGCTGCACCCAACTCATCGTCTCCCTGCCCAAAGTATTGCGACTTCACCATGATCGCCAGGTCCTTTTCCGCATCCGATTTGGCAGATTCATCGGCTTCCTGCTTGGTCATGTGAATATGATTGTCTGGACCCTGTTTTTCGATTACAAAAACATAGCCCCTGCTTGCAGCTAATTTGCACACATTTTCCAAAGAAGTTTCGCTATTTACCAGGGTCACGATTTCTTCACCACTGTTTTCGTCCATTACCCGTTTCGTTAGAATTACCGGCTGGGGACAATTCAGTCCACGGGCATCAACCGTTCTGATCATATTAGCACCCCCTAAATTTCCAATTTTTGATGGCAGGTAGCTGCACAATTTTATCTATATTGATCCGTTTCTCCTCAATTACCTGATCGATGACCAATAAATCCTCTTCCAATACGATCAGTGATATGCCGCAGCTTTTGCTGGCAGCCCGGGGAGTCGGCGCGATAGTATTCTTGATTCCGCGTAGCTTTAATTCACTGTTTAACCGGAGGCCTTCATGATGGTTGGGAAAAAGAATATACCAGTCATAATCAGATGTGGCTGCCAAAATAAAACCCTACTTCCCCAGCATTTCCAGGAATGCCTCGACCCGAGTCCTTAATTGTTCAAAATCATTCTCACTGTAGTCAGTTTCAATATGCAGGACCGGAATACCCAGCTCATCCATCTTCTGTTTTACCAGGTAGCTTTCTGTAGAGTAAAGACCACAGAACTGCAGATTAGCATCGATTACCCCGTCCACATTATATTGTTTGACCAAACGGGCAATATCATCCAGACGTCCCGGATTAGGCGTGAAGCAAGCACAGTTGGTCTTCATGTAGCGTTCCGCCAGCGCTCTGACCTGTCCTTCGATAGTGGTCTGCGTTTCATCGACCAGGTTTTCAAAATAGCGGGTGCCGGTACACAGTTCTTCAACTACCACAGCTGCCCCGGCCGTCTCGATGATGTGGTGCAGTTTCCAGTTGGGGATCGCCATGGGCGTTCCTGTGATCAGGATACGGGGTGCATCCGCGGGGAAAACCCCTTCCTGCTTCGCGATCCGTTCTTCCAGTTCATCTGCCAGTTTGTTGCCCATTTGGGCACAGCGAGCCGGATCATCATAGAAAGCGATCTGGGTCACCAGCAAAGCATCCTTGCCGCTGATGGGAACCGGTGATGCCTTGCGCGTATTATTGATCCTCTGCAATGCTTTTCTCTTGTTATTGATCAATTTGATGCCTTCCCCCAGAGCCTCCGGCGTGATTTTATTACCGGTTACATCTTCGACCTTTTTGATAAAGTCCATGATTTCCTGCTCAAAAGCAGCGATATCCTTTTCCCGTTTCATCTGGGGGATATCCAGCACATAAACGGGAACATCCTGATTCAGTATTTCCCAGGCCTTCTTTTTGCCGTCACAGGTAGTCTCGCCTACAAACACCATATCTTCAATCAGGAAAAACGGGCAGGTCTTGTCTAATCTGGCCCCTACTGAAGCTTTGATAAGGGGACAGGTATTGGCCGGCAGCACTTTTTCCCCGCCCGGTACCCAAAACTGCGAGCCTCCGCACAGACCGGTAGCTATCGCTCCGGCTGCGAAAACCACTTCATCCGGAACATAGACGCAGAAGGTGCCGAATACTTTACCGCCGTTTTTCCGGTGTTCGACAAGTTCCGACGGTCTTACGCCGTGGATCTCGGAAACCACAAAATCATAAAAATCCATCCCCTGGGGACGATTTTCCTGTGAGAGATACACTCCCCCGAAAGCCTCCGGCAGCACTTCACAGAGAAGGTCATGCTTTTCCAGATCCATATTAAGATCTGACCACATTTGACGATAATCAGCCATTACAAATTCCTCCTTAAAACTTCTATAATTCTTTATCAATAAAGTATTTATTTTACTGCCGGAAAGCGGTGCAGGTTTGAGTCAGGCATCTTACTGAATTTATCCGCTGCCAGCAGCGCCGCTCCCAGAGCACCGGCATATATGCCCATCTCGTGGGTAACGACTTCCTGCCCCAATTTTTTCGCCAGCCGCACGGCAAAATAAGGATTCAGGCTTAAACCCCCGGTAAGGATATATTTATCAAGTGAATCATGCCGGGAAGCCAAAAGCGCGACTCGTGAAACCACCGATTCCACGATCCCGGCTGCAATATCTTCTTTTGATTTGCCGGCTCCCATCTGGCTGATGACTTCAGATTCCGCAAAAACCGTACACATGGAACTGATGGGAATAGGCGTACCCGCCTCAGCCAGCATAAAAAGCTCCATTATGTCAACGCCCATACGGTTAGCCATGATCTCAATAAATTTGCCGGTGCCCGCTGAGCACTTGTCATTCATTAAAAAGCGCGCCACGGTCCCCTTTTCCATCGTTATTATTTTGGTATCCTGCCCGCCTACATCAATAATGACACAGTCGCCGGCCATCAAATTTGCCCCGCCTTTGCCGTGGCAGCTGATCTCGGTCAAAACCTTGTCCGCATAATCCACCGATATCCGCCCATAACCGGTTGCAATTACTTTGGTATCGTCAGCTTCCACATCAATACCCAATTCATCCAGATTTGCTTTGATCCGGGCGGCCGTTTCCTTGCTACTCCAGCCGGTTGGCAAAATAAAAGAGGCAGCTATCTTTTCCCCGTCAAGAACAACTGTCTTGGCGGCAGTAGAGCCTATATCAATTCCTATAAAATACATACAAAACCTCCGAATGAAGACATATCTACTAATAATCTTAAATCAGCAAACAGATTATCGTCAATGAATAAATTTAACTATAAGTTATACATTTAATTATAAAAAAGTATAATAGTTGGATAGTTTCAATTACGAAGTTATTATATCCAGAAATTTACGGCCAGGCATTTCAGTCAGCTTTTAAATCGACATCAACAGTATGCTAATACTGCATAATCAGGTGTGTCATGACAGGCATTGACGGAAATATTATTTTAAATTACAATTACTGCATTACGATAGTATATTTATTATATTACTATTAGTTATCATATAAAATTTAGATTATAGGTTATATTGGAGAGTTGAATATCAAGCCATTAAAGTTGTGATGATGAAATAAATGGAGGATCAAAATGACCATAATTACTCCGGGTATGAGTTTATTGCAAATTGTAGAGTTAAGCCCGCAATCGGAAGAAGTTTTCCATCAATACGATGCTGAAGCGGGCTGTTGCATACTATGCAATAACCTGTTTGATTCATTGGAAGAAGTCGCTAAAATTTATTCACTGGATCTGAACCAAATCTTAGCCAAATTAAAGGGATTGGATCATACAATGGAAGGTTAGCGTTCCCTGTTTGATATGCAATGGGGTGGCTTTGCAGAGGTGATACTGTTTTGAAAATGGACAATAGACTAACTCAAATGACCACAAGTTCCGGGTGAGCAGCGAAATTAAGCCCGCAAGCTCTAGCACAGGTTCTGTGCTATTTACCGAAGTTTAGTGATGAAAACCTGCTTATTGATCTGGGAACATCTGATGATGCAGCAGTGTATAAGATCAATAATGAACAGGCTGTTATACTTACCCTTGATTTTTTTACTCCCGTTGTGGATGACCCTTATACTTTTGGGCAGATAGCTGCAGCCAACTCTCTAAGCGATATTTATGCCATGGGTGGAAGACCAGTCGCAGCACTGAATATTACCTGTTTCCCATCATGTCTGCCCCTGGAAATTCTGGGCGAAATATTAAAAGGAGGGGCTGAAAAAGTTAAGGAAGCCAGCGCTCTATTAGTTGGTGGACATACTATTGAAGATAACGAACCCAAATACGGTTTGTCCGTGATGGGTTTGATACACCCTGAAAAAGTTGTCAGCAATGCCGGTGCTCGCGTTGGAGATGTGCTTATCCTTACCAAGCCATTAGGGATTGGTATATTAAATACTGCTATCAAAGGGGGCCTGGCTTCTCCAGAAGCATACCAAAAGAATGTGGATGTTATGTCTTACCTAAATAAAGACGCCTGCCAGGCCATGTTAAAAGTAGGAGTATCAGGATGCACTGACATAACCGGCTTTGGGTTTCTGGGACATGCCGCAGAAATGGCTAAAGCCAGCGGAGTAACGCTGGAAATATACTCTGAAACCATACCGATTATAGAAGAGTGTATGGAATATGCCATGATGGGTATTATTCCGGGCGGAGCTTATCGTAACAGAGATTATCTCAAAGATAACATTATTATTAAGGGCCGGTTAAATCAGGGGATAGAAGATATCCTATATGATCCCCAAACCTCCGGAGGCTTGCTTATGTCTCTTCCAGAGGCTGATGCAGGAACCATTATGGAAGAATTAAGCAAGGTAAACCGCACTCCCTATGCTATTATAGGAAAAGTTAAGGAACGTACCAACCATCTTATTGAAGTTAAATAATGGGCAGCAGTTATAAATATGAATCAATTAGCCGTAACCGTTAATGATAAAGTTTGAGCAGATCGTAATTGATATTCTTGAATTTAAATCAACGTGTTTATGGTACCAGAAAAAACCATTCCAGTTGCCCTCAAGATAGATGGATTTTTATTCAATCCCTTATAGGTACGATAAAAAGTTGTAGTTCCCTGCAGGTTCAAGGTATGGTATTTT
>JAAZFJ010000107.1 GCA_012511795.1 Syntrophomonadaceae bacterium | reverse complement strand
TTTTACAACGGCAAAGTTGCGGCTGCCCGTTTCTTCACCCGCAATATTCTGCCGGAAGTTGCCGCTGTATTAAGTATCATTAAAGATGGAGATACATCTGCCATTGATGTACTGGAAGATGCCCTGATTGTTTAAGATCAAGCATCGTTACACAAAAAAAAGCCCGGTTATGCCGGGCTTTTTGATGTAATAAATTAGGTATCAGAGTCCTTTTGCTCCATAAAAAGTATAAACATTCGTATAAACTCCGGATCCAGCTCCCTTCCCGCCATATCCTGAAGTTTTTTAAAAGCCTCAGCCCTTGATAGTCCATTGATTATCAATTCATCGTATGCACATACAATAGAAAAGATTCGGCATTCCAATGGTATTTCCTGTCCTTTGATTCCTAGGGGATAACCTTTGCCGTTCCAAAATTCATGATGTTTTAAAATGGCATTGGCAAAAATACTTATTTCATCAGAAGACAAGGCAATACGGTATCCGATCTCACAATGTTTCTGCATTTCCAGCATGGCTTCTTCTTCGGTAAACTGGCCCGAAATCTGGCATTTTTCCAGCCCTGCTTTGCCTATATCATGGTAATCAGCCAAACCGAGTATATAATGAATGACCACCTGAGAAATATTTAAAAATTCACAAAAAGCAGTTATGTGAGCTTTTAATGTTGCCGTCCTGGCTGGGGAACAACTGGCAGCAGGTTGCCGGTAATGCAGAAATCTCTGTATTTTAGAGTTCCTTGATAGCCGGCGGTGCTGATTTTTATCCCGGTACATAAGCAAGTCTGCCTTCCGGAACAATGCTTTCATGTCATTTTGATTCTCATCACTGACTGCATAACCATAAGAAATACTCACCGGTAAGTCAGGATGTTTCTCGTTATGCAGGGTTATATTTTTTTCCAGCTTTTGCTCGAAATCTTCTATGGTATCAGGGCTGTGAACCGGAATCAGTATGGCAAACTCGTCTCCGCCAATTCTGGCAGCTACAGAATCAATGGGGGTTGAATCTTTTAACAATTTACCTGCGGCAACCAGCAGCCGGTCACCTGCAGAATGTCCCATTGTATCGTTGACTAATTTCAGGTCATCAATATCACAAACAATGATTGCCATTTTTTCTTTGAATAAACCGGTATTCACAGAATCCAAATACTGCTCAAAATAGGTACGGTTAAAAAGTCCTGTAATCGGATCGCTTTTACTAAGATATTCCAGACGCTGTTGGTATTCTTTACGCTCAGTAATATCTTCCAGAATTCCTACCCCGCCCATAACCTGTCCTTCATCATTTATGATCGGCTGAAAATTAAGTTTACCGTATATTGGCTTGCCTCCGCTTACTGAGGTATATATTCCCTCCAGATGGCCGTATTTTCCGTTCAGGGCACTTTTAAGCAGTTTCACTACTCTTTTATCCGGCAGTTTTGCTATTTCCATGCCAATGAGCGCTTCATGTGAAGACCCCATAATTCTGACAAATGTATCATTACATGAAGTGATCACTCCATTTTTATCAAAATGGATCAAACCTATAGGGGCATTCTGAAATACCAGCTGGTACTTAGCCTCGTTTTCGCGAACCTGACTATGTGCAAACATATTATTCTGTTGTGAGTCTAAACCTTTAAACAGACCCTCAAAGGTTTTATAATCAAGCTCTTTCATTTCCAAGTAATTCTCCTAATCCCAGATCATTACCAGATCCCGTTTTAAATAGGACTATGATGAGTAAGCAGACTTTGCTATTACCGAAGTTCTATTCTATTTGCATTCAAAATTTTTATTCGATACGGACCCAATATTTTCCTCTAATTTTAAAAAAACTACCTTATGGTCCTAAATTTTCAGTTCTTCCAGTCCCTTACAATTTATTGTCTTCCAAGGCTAGGGTTCAGCAGCTTGCATATTCAGTGAAACTTCATCTGTTCTGCCTGACTTCTTGAGAAGTTAAAAAAGAGAAGGAAATGTTTTATTTAAGTAATTTCTATTTATAAATGATTCGAATTAAGTTATTATGATAATTACTAATACTACTGAGGGGGTATTTGCAATGGAGAAACCTGTGTATTACACAAGTAAAGCTCACCTCGCTAATTATAAGCTTCTCATGTCCAAAAATGAGGAATGCAAATCACCGGAACTAACAGCAGCTTGTTATATTCTTGCCGGTGTAGGGACTCTGGAAGACATGGATCACGCTGAAACATTTGGAGCAAACGCTGAAGTCAGATACGAAGCCCGTGCTCCAGGCCTTAATCTGCCCCAGGGAACGGCTCCCATTGATCTGATTGAGAAATTTGTTGACGCCGGGAAGATCGATTTTGAAGGCATCCTTGAGGGAGTTGGCTCAAATTCTGCCTACCGCGCCCTGATAAAACTGGCGGCTAATCTTTATGACAGTAATAACTATGCCAATGTTAATAACACCTTTAGCCCGCTAAATGATGAATATCAGGCCATTGCATATCAGGCATTATTGATTTTGTTTCCCAGCTTTTCCAAATCCTTTGCCGGCAGATATTATCGATGAATCAGTCCGGTATAATAATCTTTTATTGAATTGTTAGCAAATTATTGAATCTACTTCAAGAATTAAAGCCAATTGCAGCAACCCCTAACTTCAAACCATTTGAAGGGAATCTCAGTGAAATAAGCAGCCGCGTGAAAACGGCTGTTTGTTTATTTCTCTTTGATTAGTGCAGGAAAAATCAATTATAAAGCGAAATTATTTGTAATAAGTTGTCTAGACAACCATACAAATAGGAGGGATTTTATTTGCTTGATTTAAACAGTCCCTTACCCCTTTATGTACAATTGCGGGAGATCCTGCGCCGGGATATTGAAAACGGCCGTTACCGCATAGGAGAGCAAATACCTGCGGAGCAGGTGATCGTAAAGCAGTATGGGGTTGCCAGAGCTACTGTAAGACAGGCGATAACAGATCTGGTTAACGAAGGCCTGCTTTCCCGACGGCAGGGAAGAGGTACCTTTGTCTGCCGCCAGCGCCGCCTGGATACCATCGAACCTTTAATAAGCTTTACAGCGGAAATGACAGCCCGGGGTATTAATCCCGGTGCAAGGGTTTTATACGCCGGCAAGCCGGAACATGTCCCTGCTGCCGCCATTGATAATCTGGGCGAAAACACCCCGCTCTTTTATGCTAAAAGAATAAGAACTGCCGATGATGTTCCCATCGCACTTGAACACTCATATATAATTAATAGTCTGGCACCTGAAATTCATCAGGCAGATCTTTCCGGCAGTCTCTATCAAATCCTGGCTTACCAATACAACATAAAGATTACCCGGGTCACACAAACGGTAAAATCTGCTCTGCCGGAAGAAGACCAGATAAAACTCCTTGATATTGATGGTCAAACACCGGTGTTGATTATGGAAAGAACTTTATTTACTGATAAAGATCGTGCCTTTTACTGGCTAAGGTTTATCTTTCACGGAGGTTTATATCAGATGAATACTGTTTACTGTTAAGTTTTTTACAAGGAGGGATGTTGATTTGCCGTATGCAACAGGTTTTAAAAAACTGGAAGACAGAACGGCACTGCCCCACGCCCTGGAAGAATTGTCCGCGCTTTTGGGTGAGCGGGTTTCTCTTTCAGAGGAGGATCGGATCTTGTGCGGCAAAGACTTTTGGCCGCTGACCAATGTTTGGTTCATGGAAGGAAAAATTGCTTCACTGCCAGATGCCGTTGTTTGGCCTGAAACCACTGAAGAAGTAGCCGCGGTTATTAAAATTGCCAAGGGGTATAAGATACCGGTTATCCCCTTTGGTGAAGGTTCCGGGGTTTTAGGCGGAATCACCGCTGTAGAAGGCGGTATCGTAATAGATATGAAAAGAATGAACCGCATTCTCAGTATTGACGAGGAAAGCCTTTTATTAACAGTTGAAACCGGTATTAACGGAGAAATACTGGAGAGAAAACTTAACCAAAAAGGCTTTACCCTAAGACACACTCCTCAATCAGTCCGCTGTTCCACCTTGGGAGGATGGATCGCCTGCAGAGCAGCAGGACAGTTTTCCACTAAATATGGCAAAATCGAAGATATGCTAACTGCCATCCAGGCAGTCCTTCCGGACGGCAGTATCTACGAAAATACAGTAGCCCCCCGTTCTGCTTCCGGACCACGTATCGACCAACTGCTGCTGGGTGCTGAGGGAACCCTGGGGGTTGTTACCCGGGCAGTCTTAAAAATATGGCGGCTGCCGGAAAAGCAGACCGGCCGTTCTTTTGCCTTCTTGACTATTGAAGATGCCCTCCGGGCTGTAAGAGATATTTTGCAAAAGAATATTAAACCGGCAGTAGTCCGTATTTATGATGCCGGTGAAACCGAGCACCACTTCAAAGAAATAGAAGCAGCCCGTGATAAAGTCATGTTGATCCTGGTGATGGAAGGAATCGAAAAACTGGTGGCCGTGGAAAATGAAGTGGTGCAAAGCTGCTGTGAAAAATGGCAGGGGGAAGATTGCGGTGATGGACCTGTTCATCATTGGTTTGAAACTCGTTTTAATGTAAGTATTTCCTCCCATTTGATTCAAAATGGAGCGGTCTTCGATACCATGGAAGTAGCAGCACCCTGGTCCAAAATTGCCCCCTTATACCACCAAGTAATAAAAGCCTTAAAAGCTGTTCCCGGAACGATTCTGGCCGGAGGCCACTTTTCCCATGTATACCATGATGGTGCCTGTCTTTATTTAAGTGTGGTCGGTATTCCCGTTGCTCTTAGCAAAGAAGATTATTACCACCAGATCTGGGACGCCGCCATGAAAACCACCATGGCAATGGGCGGGACCTGCAGTCATCATCATGGAATCGGTCTGAACCGAAGCCGTTTTCTGCAAGAAGAATTAGGAGAGGCTGGTTTTAATATGTTAAAGGCAGTTAAACAAGCCTTGGATCCGGAAGGTATTATGAACCCGGGCAAACTGGGCATGGGAGGTGAATAATATGGGCCAGGAAAAGCTTGTCCAAAAAATCAACTGCACCATTTGCCCCAATATGTGCCGTTTTGACTGTCCGGTAACAACGGTTGTAAAAAAGGAAACCGTTGCTCCTGCCGGTAAAATGCGCCTAAGTGTTATGCTGGAAAAAGGCATGCTGGAGGAAAATAAAGAACTTTACAGTTATTTTTATCAATGTACAGGCTGCCGCAGCTGTGAGCACTGGTGCCCCTTTGAAAATCTCATCGTACCTGAGCTTCTCTTGGATGTGAAAGCCCAGGCTACAGAAAACGGTATGGCCCCAAAAGCAGTCTATAATCTGGATAAACAGTTAAAGAAAACATCCACCCTTTATCCCCCGGAACAACTTGCTCCCCTGCCGCAAATTAAAGAAGCCGCTCCTGAAGTGCTATTCTTTGCCGGTTGTGCTTATCGTTCCCATAATCCAGGCGCCATCAATGCAGCGATAAAAGTTCTTAAAACGGCTGGTGTAAAAGTAACCCTTTTAGAGGATGAAAAGTGCTGTGGCTTCCCCGCTTCCTGCCTGGGGCTCAATACCACTTCGATGGAACTGGCCAAGCAAACCGCAGAAAAGATCAAAGCCAGCGGTGCTAAAATCCTTGTCACCTCCTGTCCGGAATGCCTGCAGACTTTTAAAACTCGTTATCCGGAAGCAGGCATTGAGCTTGCTATGGAAGTACTTCATTTTTCTGAATATATAGCTCGGTTGCTGGAGAAAAAGCTGCTAGTTTTTAACCCTCTGCCGGCTTTTATGGTCTACCACGACCCCTGTGTTTTAGCAAGAGCGGAGAAAATCTATCAGGAACCCCGGGAAATCTTAGGGCAAATACCGGAGTTTAATCTGTTGGAATCTTCCTTTTCCGGTGAAGCAACCCACTGCTGCGGCGGCGGTCAGGTTTATGATTTGATAGAACCCGGCAATGCTTTGGCTATTTCCAGACTCCGGGCAGAAGAACTAAATGTTCCAAATGCCCAGGCCATAGTCACCTCATGCCCTTTTTGTGAAGATATGCTTGGCAGAAGCAGCGTAATGCCGGTCTTTGATTTGGCAGAGATCATCTGGGCGGCTCTAGATGATGAAGGACATGATGCTTTTTTACGAAAGACCCTTACAGCCCGCTTACACAGTAACCCGGAACTGCAGTCTGTAAAACTTGATGTAGACAGAGGGCTGGTCACATTAAGGGGCAAAGTGGCTTTCTGGGAGCAGGTAGTGGAAGCCGGGCATCAGGCCGGACTCTATCCCGGTGTTTACTCAGTAGTCAATCAAGTGACAATTCCCGGGCAGAAGAAGAAAAAGAAACCAAAGATAAATACTAAAGGAAAACATCAATATCCTCCAGCTGATGTGGTGATCATTGGCGCTGGGATCGTTGGTGCCAGCCTGGCCCGTGAATTATCACGCTATAAGCTTGACATCGTACTTTTAGAAAAGGAAGCAGATGTAGCCTGCGGCACCAGCAAAGCAAATAATGCCATGGTTCACCCGGCTCTTTTCGTGGAACCAGGCAGCTTGAAGCACAAGCTTAATCTGAGAGGCAATGAACTCTATACCAAAGCTGCTGAAGAATTGGATTTTCCTTTGCAGCGGACCGGACTTTTGGGCTTTATCAGAGATGAAAAACAGCGCTCCTTGCTTAAGGCCATCAAAGCTGTTGCTGCCATAAACCAGGTACCGGGTGTGGAGATCCTTGATGATGAAGCTGCTGTATGCAGTAAAAATCCTAATGTCAAGGGAACCGTAGGCGGTTTCTTCGCTTCCACCAGTGCCATGACCTGCCCCTACAAAGCGGTTGTTGCTTATGCGGAAAATGCTGTTTTAAACGGTGTAAAACTGTATCTTGACAGTCCTGTAATCGGTATGGAAGTAGTGAATGAACAGGTAAAGGCCGTAATAACCGAACAAGGTGTTTTTCCTGCCCGTTTTGTACTTAATGCTGCAGGTGTTTACGCAGATGAAATTGCTGAGCTGGCCGGAGCCCCTGAATTTACCATCCACCCCCGCAAAGGGGAACATATCCTCTTTGACCGCAAGTACAGCAATATCCTGACCGGCTGCAATGCCGACCTTAGTCAGCCCCCTGACGCCCATACCAAAGGGGGAGGGGTGGTCTTAACCATTGACGGCAATCTGATGATCGGCCCAACAGCAGTAGAAACACCTGACAAAGAGGACCATAGCTGTACCAGTGAAGGCTTGAACAAAATGCTCAGCAAGTTCGCGCCTTTTATCGCGCATATGCCCAAGGATTCGATCATTGCTTATTTTGCCGGTGTGCGTGCAGCCACTTATACTGAAGATTTTCATATTAAACCATCCCGCTTTGTGAAAGGCTTGATAAACGTTGGAGGCATTCAGTCTCCCGGCTTGGCATCGGCTCCGGCTATTGCAGAATATGTAATCCACATGCTGGCTCAGGAAGGACTTGCTTTGGAAGAAAATCCAAACTTCAACCCCATCAGACGCAGTTTTCCGGTCTTCAGGGAACAAACCAAAGAAGGCAAACAAAAACTGATTGCTCAGGACCGACGCTATGGTAACATCATCTGCCGCTGTGAAATGGTCACTGAGGCAGAGATCGTCCGGGCGATACACGGAATCATTCCTGCCACTACCGTAGATGCGGTGAAAAGAAGGACCCGCGCCGGTATGGGCAGGTGCCAAAGCGGTTTTTGCCTGCCCCGGGTTGCAAAAATCCTTTCCCGGGAATTGAGGGTCCCCATTGAACAGATCACCAAAGACGGTGAAGGGTCGAATCTTATTATAGGCGAGACCAGGGGGGTGATGTAGTTGATCAATGTAGATGTGGCAATCGTGGGAGGCGGCCCTGCCGGGATGGCAGCTGCTCTGGCAGCCCGGGAAAACGGTGCTGAGAAAGTTTTGCTCATCGAACGTGATTCCGATCTGGGCGGGATCCTGCCCCAGTGTATTCATGACGGGTTCGGGGTACTGGTCATGAAAGAACGTCTGACCGGTCCTGAATATGCTGAACACTTTAAAAAACAGGTGTGGGAAAATAGCATTGAGTGCCTGTATGATACCATGGTCCTGGAAATCAATGCTGATTTAAACATAACGGCAGTCAATTCGACCTCGGGAATACTGGACATCAAAGCGGACGCCATTGTCCTGGCTATGGGATGCAGGGAACGGACCCGCCCCCAGATCATGATCCCCGGTACCCGCCCGGCCGGTGTTTATACTGCTGGAACCGCCCAGCGCCTGGTAAATATCGAAGGCCTGCTGCCGGGGCGCAAAGCAGTTATTTTGGGAAGCGGTGATATTGGATTGATCATGGCCCGACGCCTTACCCTGGAAGGTGTTGACGTAGAAGGAGTATATGAGATATTGGACCGGCCCAGCGGCCTGACCCGTAATGTAGTCCAGTGTTTGGAAGATTACAGCATCCCGCTGTATCTGAGCCATACCATCACAGCCATCCATGGCAAAAAACGGGTGGAAGGAGTAACAGTTTGCCCGGTAGATAAAGAGTTTAAGCCAATTGTTGGTAAAGAGCGCTTTATCAACTGCGATCTGGTTATTCTATCTGTAGGCCTGATTCCTGAAAATGAACTATCCGAACAGGCCGGGATGATACTGGATAAAACAACCCGGGGACCGGTGGTTGATGAAAGCTTTGCTACCAGCATAGAGGGCATTTTTGCCTGTGGAAATGTGGTAAATGTTTATGATCTGGTGGATTACGTAACTTATACCGGTCAGGCAGCAGGACGGAGCGCAGCCCTTTTTGCTCAGGGAAAATTGCCTGATAAAAATATGGTTAAGATGATTCCCGGAGAAAATTGTGCTTTTGTAGTTCCCCAGCATATAACCCCTGAGCGG
>JAAZFJ010000106.1 GCA_012511795.1 Syntrophomonadaceae bacterium | reverse complement strand
GCCTGGTAATCACGCCCCAAATTTTTCTTTTCTTGATTCCTTTGTTACACTATTATTAATGCCTTGTCAGGGCAGTATAAAAACACTGCCCGACCGGCAGATAAGGAGGTTATAAAGTGCAGCAGGAATTAATAGAAAAGGCGCGGGCATTGATCAATGCCAATCATATATCAACTACGCTTAGTACCGTAGATAAAGAATACAATGTAAATATTGCAGTTATATCAGTTTTGGAAATGATTGGTGATGATACGATAATCGCTGCGCGCTTCGGCGCAGATAAAACCTATGCTAATCTGAAGGAAACCGGTAAAGGTGTTTTACTGGTGCTGCTGGTGGATGAAGCCAAACAAAAGAAAGATGGCATACGTGTTTACATTAAATTACAGGAAGACTTGACCGCAGGAGAATTTTACGACAGAATAAAGCAGAGATTTATAAGGACACAATATGGCAATTTCCCCTTAAGGAATTGCCTTGTTTTTGAAATTACAGATATTTTGCCGGTATCATTGCTGAGAAAAGATTCTTAAAATGGTACGGCGATTTTACAAAAACATATACTAGTATCAAACTATTTTATAGGAAGAAAACAATAATAGTCTCTAAGAGACTGGGGTGAGGACTGCGGTTGTTACCGCTTCTATTAAAAGCTATATTTAGAGCCTGGCCCCGAATGCAGCAATGGAGGAATTAAAATTGTACCTGGGAAAAGTGATGGTTGTTTTTGGTACACGACCAGAAGCGATAAAAATGGCGCCTGTAATCAAGGAATTAGAAAAAATCGATAATATTCGTACAGTTGTAGCTGTTACAGCTCAACATCGGGATATGCTCGACCAGGTGCTGCATCTTTTTCAGATCATTCCTGACTATGATTTGGATCTAATGAAGAAACAGCAGGATCTATATAGTATAACAACCGGTGTTTTAAATGGATTGCGGGAAATCTTAGAGAAAGAAAGACCTGATCTGGTGCTGGTGCATGGAGATACTACTACTACTTTTGTTGCAGCCCTGGCGGCATTTTATGAGAAAATCCCGGTTGGACATGTAGAAGCAGGACTTCGAACCCACAATAAATATTCTCCATTTCCTGAGGAAATGAATAGAAGTCTCACTGCCCGTTTGGCCGAATTACATTTTGCCCCCACTGATACTGCCCGGGAAAACCTGCTGATGGAGTCAGTTGCAGCATTTAAAATTTGGGTCACCGGAAATACTGTAATTGATGCCCTCTTGGATACAGTTCACCCGGATTATCAGTTCCCACCCGATTTCCCAGCTCTTGATTTTAAGCATCGACTGCTTCTGGTTACCACCCACCGCCGCGAAAATTGGGGAAATAAAATGCGCGATATATATGAAGCCTTAATCGAACTGGCCGATGAGTTTAAAGATATAGAGGTAGTTTTCCCGGTTCATAAGAATCCCATTGTAAAAGATGTTGCTATGGAGATGCTGGGAAACCGTGAACGCTTCCATTTAATTGAGCCCCTGGATTATGAACCCTTTGCCAACCTTATGAAAAATTCCTATCTAATTCTGACTGATTCAGGAGGATTACAGGAAGAAGCACCATCACTGGGAAAACCGGTGCTGGTTTTACGTGATACCACTGAACGTCCGGAGGCTGTTAAAGCAGGGACAGTTAAACTGGTGGGCACAAACAGGCAGGCAATTGTAAAAGAAGCCAGACTTTTGCTAAGCAGCCAGGCAGAATATGAAAAAATGGCATTTGCCATTAACCCTTATGGAGATGGTAAGGCATCACAGCGTATTGTTAAGGTAATATCAGAATTCTTATATGTAAGATCATCAGGAATGAAAAATTAACCAGGATATTCGTTTAATAGACCTTTACAAAGAATGATAATCTCATTTTTCGAGAATATAATTATAAGTACAAAAACATATAGTTGCCCAAGGAGGATTAATGGCAATGATAAAATTCGGTACCGATGGCTGGAGGGCTATTATAGCCCGGGAATTTACTTTTGCGAATTGCCGTATAGTTGCCCAGGGAATTGCCAGTTATATGCTTAGTCAACAGATAGCAAAAAAAGGGATCGTCGTTGGCTATGATAATCGTTTTCTGTCCAGAGAATTTGCTGAAGAGTGTGCCCAGGTACTGCTGGGCAATGGAATTAAAGTGTTTCTGCTTGATAAGGTAACACCAACTCCGGTTACTGCATTTGCGGTTCAGATAAAAAACGCAGGCGGAGCTCTGATGATCACTGCAAGCCATAATCCACCCCATTATAACGGGATAAAGTTTATACCTGAGTATGCAGGTCCGGCCTTACCCGATGTCACTGATGCCATTGAAAGGGAAATCAACCGCATCATCGAAGGAGGCAAAATTTATGAACTTAATATTGAAGAAGCCAAACGCTTTGATATTTATGAAGAAATAAATATTGACAAGGAGTACATAAATCATCTTTATTCGCTGCTGCAGATCAATAGCTTTAAAAAAAGTCATGTCAAAGTAGTTGTTGATCCAATGTATGGAGCAGGCATCGGTTATCTGGAAAAGATTTTGACCGGGCTAGGCTGTGAAGTAAAAGTAATCAACAACTACCGGGATGCACTGTTTGGTGCTTCTATGCCTGAGCCTACCGACCCGATATTAACTGATTTGAAACAGGCAGTAGTTTCTTATGATGCTCAGATTGGTTTGGCCTTAGATGGTGATGCCGACCGCTTTGGCATTATCAATCACCGGGGTGAGTTTGTCACACCCAACGAGTTTATGTCTTTATTACTACATCACTTGATAAAAACCAGAAATTTCAGAGGCCCTGTAGCACGCTCTCTGGCTACAACTCATATGTTAGACCGGGTTGCCAGGAAAAACGGCCTGGCTGTGATCGAAACGCCGGTGGGATTCAAATATATTGGGCAATGCCTGCGTGAAAAAGGTTGTATGCTTGGCGGTGAAGAAAGCGGCGGGCTTAGTATCTTTGGCCACATACCCGAGAAAGACGGAATACTTGCCTGCCTGCTGGCAGTGGAAATGCTGGCATACTCAGAAAGGGACCTGACCGATTTAAAATCAGAGCTTGACTTAGAATATGGACCTGCAGAGAGCAAGCGTCTGGATATAGAAGTAAAGGAAGAGAAAAAAGAGGAAATCCTCTTAAACATGACTAATTATAATCCAGTATCAGTTGCCGGGCATAAAGTGGAGTCACAAACCAGGACAGAGGGCCTAAAAGTAATAATGGAAGAAGGAAGTTGGTTTTTACTTCGTCCTTCCGGGACCGAACCTTTATTTAGACTGTATGTGGAAACTGGCGACTCCAAAAAAATGAATACGATTATCGAAGAGGTTCGTGAAACACTAGGTTTGTAAACCATTTTACTTTCAAAAACCCGGCCAATAAAGCCGGGTTTTTTTGAGAAAAAATAAATTAGATTAGGAAGGATTTATCATGATATACGACGAAGGTTCTAAGAATGTAGACAATTTGGGTCTAGCGTCTGATGTTATTCCGGAAACAAAAGCAATTGAGCCGCATAAAAACAAGTTTGACATAAATAAGGTCATACTCGAAGCGCGCGAGGAGGAGAGAAGGAAAATCGCGCGGGATCTTCATGATGGCCCTGCCCAGTCACTGGCAGCTATTTTGCTTGATCTTAGTATTCTGGTTGCTGAACTGCCTGCAACAGAAGAACTTGAAAAATTAAAAAAGCAATTAACAAAGCTCCAGGATATTGCCAAAGACAGTTTGAATGAAATACGGCAGATTTTATATGATCTTAAACCAGTTCAACTGAACAGCAGCCTGAAGTCTGCTTTGCAGGACTATTTTGACCAGATGAATATTAAATTCGGACTTGAAACAGAATTTCAGACGGCAGGAGTACCGCAGAACTATCCAACATATGTTCAAATAGCAATTTTCAGGCTGGTTCAGGAAGCTCTTAACAACATCGTAAAACACGCTAGTGTGAAAAAAGCCTGTGTTTTTTTATATGAAAGCGAAGAGAAGATCACACTGACAATCAAAGATGAGGGCAATGGTTTTAACAAAGAAAAGGAATTAAGCAAATCTGGAAGTTACGGGATCGTTGGTATGAGAGAAAGAACAGTGCTATTAGGAGGAACATTTGATATAATCTCAAAACCTGGCTCAGGCACACAAATTCTGATAGAGATTCCGCGGAAGGGGAGGCACTATATTGGAGAAAGTAAGGGTAATGATAGCAGATGATCACTCATTATTTAGGGAAGGTTTGCGGAAGCTGCTGGAAAGTGACAAACACCTGGAATTGGTCTGTGAAGTAGGGGATGGACAGGGAGCGATAAATGTTATGCGAAAAAGGCCCCTTGACCTGATCCTCATGGATATCAATATGCCTGGGACTGATGGTGTTATTGCTACCCAGGTCATTAAAAGAGAATTTCCTCAAACAAAAATAATTGCTTTGACTGTTTATGAAGGAGAAGAAGTACTGCAAATGGTGAAAGCAGGTGTATCAGCTTATGTGCTGAAAGATGTTGCCGGCAGTGAATTGATCCACACCATCAAAAGGGTTATGGAAGGGGAGGTAGTGATCCATCCCCGGGTTGCTAATTACCTGGTACAGGAATTGACCCGCAGTGACATAAAAAGAAATGATCTAAAACTGACCAGGCGGGAGAAAGATATTCTGGAAATGCTGGTGAAGGGAAACAGTAACAAAGATATGGCGGAAGCTATGTTTATCAGTGAAAAAACAGTAAAAAATCATTTGACTAGTATTTTTCGCAAATTAGGCGTAAAAGATCGAACACAGGCGGCTGTTTTTGCTTTGCGGCATAAAATAGTTGAGGAAGAATAAATTGTGAAAAATTCATACCAGTAATCAATTAACCTCCTGTTAGCATAGTATATACTGTTAAAGGCTAAAGGGAGGTTTTTTTATGCTGATCCTGCTGAAACTGCTATGTTTTTTTGTATGGCTGATGATCATGTTTTATTTAGTTATAGGAAACAACAACTCCATGGTCGATTACAGAGAAGTAATAGTGAAGCTGCAGGATGAAGAAAATTTGGAAATGACTATTCGCAGTGCCTTAACCAAACTAAAAAAAAAGGACAGACTGATCATTGAAGACCAGTATGGTTTTTTAAAAAGCCGGCAGAACATGTTTATATTCAGCCGCTTTGTAAGAAAAAATCCTTCCATTGTCTATTCATATGCAAGTGAAAATGTCGGTTATTAATAAAAAAACAATAATCTGCAGTCGATGGATAAACATTTTTGTGATATAATTAATAATAATTATGAATAATTCTTCGCTAATCGAATCGTGTGGGAGGGTTCTACCCTTTCAGACGAATTTTTTTAGCAGCTTTTCTTGTAAACTTTGCTAGCAGCTAATAGTTAGCCGTAAGAATATTATATAGTAATCGGGGGGATGAGGAATGCAAAACATAATTATGGATATAATGTTTCCTCAACATGTCTGTAGTATTTGCCGTGAACCGGGTAGATTTGGCAGCAGACATCCATGGTGTAATAAGTGTGAAGAAAGTATGCGAAACCTGCAGCACTGCTCTCCTATTTGTGACAAGTGCGGCAAGTATTTGGAGATATGTGATAACATTTGTTCTGATTGTCGTCATAATGAACCGCCATTTCATATTGCCAGAGCTGTTGGGCCATATGATGAACCTTACCGTATTGCCATTAAGGTACTAAAATTTTTGGGAAGACGATACGTATCCGTGAAAATGGGCCGGGCGATGGCTGATGTAGTGATGGCAGAGCAACGTTTCTGGCCCTTGGATTTAATCGTTCCAGTTCCTGCATCCCGGGGTCACCTGGAACAAAGAGGATTTAACCAGACAGAACTGCTGGCTTGTCAAATCGCCAAAAAAATAAAAGTAAGGATGGAAACCGGAGTATTAACCCGAGTAAAAGAAACACCTTCACAAAGAGAATTATCCCGGCTGGAAAGGGAAAAGAATTTGCTTTGTGCTTTTCAAGCGAAGAATGAGGAGAAAATTTGCGATAAAAATATACTGCTGGTGGATGATGTTTATACTACCGGTTCAACCAGCAAGGAGTGTTCCAAAACGCTGTTGGAAGCTGGTGCGGCAAGAGTTTCAGTTATAACATGGGCTACGGGATATGGCTTTTAATCCCCTCCTTTGCTCTTTCTTGCCTTTTTTTAAAGCACAGTATATAATAGCGGCAAGAGTCGCGTATTAGGTAGGTAAAGCGACAATACACTTAAAAGTGAGGGATTTTTTAAAGATGTTTGAAGACAAAACATTAGTATGTCAGGATTGTGGACAGGATTTCATTTTTACAGTTGGCGAGCAGGAATTCTACCAGGAAAAAGGATTTGAAAACGAACCAAAACGGTGTCGTGACTGCAGAACCAACCGTCGCAACAATCGCAGCGAAAATCGTGAACCCCGGAAAATGTTTGCTGCTGTATGTGCTGATTGTGGTGCTGATACTGAAGTTCCATTTAAACCCGTTGATGGCAGACCAGTACTTTGCCTGAGCTGCTTTCAAAAAAATAAAGCCTGAAACTGAAATATTTTGATAATTTATACCGGACGCTCCAGTCCGGTTTTTTTATTTATTAATAAAAAATAAACAGAAAAAGCTCTAACAATGGTAGTATAATGCAGAAATTTGAAAGGATTTATTTTCTAATATGTAGAATAATATATATACAACCGGGAAAGGAGTGGTCGTATGAAATTTGAAATTAGAGGCAAGAATATTGAACTGACAGAAGCTTTAAAGGAGTATACCACTAAACGGCTTTCCAAGTTGGAGAAATACATTGATAATGTAAAGGAGGCTAAAGTAGCTTTATCTGTAAGCAGTGAAGGTCACAAAGTGGAGGTTACGATACCCCTTAACGGAGTGATCCTGCGGGGTGAGGAAGCAACCGATGATATGTATTCGTCCATAGATATGGTTGTGGAAAAACTCGAGAAGCAAATTGAAAAATATAAGACGAAGCTATATAAAAACCACCGTGGAGCTGGATTGAAGCAGGCTCTGAAAGAAGAGATCAAAGAAAACCTGGGGAAATATCAGGATACAGAAAACTTCCGCATCGTCCGCAATAAAAAGTTTGCCCTAAAACCCATGGATGAAGAGGAAGCAATTATGCAGATGCTCCTTTTAGGTCATAGTTTTTTTGTGTTCTTCAATTCCCACAGTGATGAAGTAAATGTGGTTTACAAACGTAAAGATGGTAACTATGGGCTAATTGAACCTGATTTTGATTAGTTGAAGTATTTACCGGAAAAGTGATAGTATAAAGTATAAAACTATGTATTATGATGAGGAACCGTAAGGTTCCTCTTTTTTTGAAAGAGGTTGAATTAAATGATTAGAAAATTTATGATGAACCTTTTGGATGATAACGAAAAAGAAGTCAAAAGGCTGCGTAAAAAAGTAGATGATATTAATGCATGGGAAGAACGGTATAAAAAATTGCAGGATGAGGATTTTCCTGCCAAAACGGCAGAATTTAAACAGCGTCTGGAGAGTGGCGAAAAAATCGATGATTTAATACCGGAAGCGTTTTCCCTGATCAGGGAAGCCTCCCTGCGTACCCTGGGCATGAGGCATTTTGATGTTCAGTTGATCGGCGGCATGGCTTTACATGAAGGCAAAATCGCTGAAATGAAAACCGGTGAAGGAAAAACCCTGGTAGCTACTTTGTCCGCCTACCTGAATGCCCTGGAAGGTAAGGGAGTCCACATTGTAACGGTCAATGATTATCTGGCCAGCCGTGATGCCGGATGGATGGGACCGGTTTTTGAATTCTGCGGATTAAAAGTGGGACTGATTGTACACGGTTTATCAAACGAGGAAAGAAAAGCTGCTTACTTAAGTGATATAACTTATGCCACCAACAATGAGCTGGGCTTTGATTACCTCCGTGACAATATGGTAGTAGCAGCAGCCAATAAAGTGCAAAGGCCATTACATTATGCAATTATTGACGAAGTTGACTCTATCTTGATTGATGAAGCACGTACTCCTCTAATTATTTCCGGTGAAGGCGACAAGCCCACTGAGCTTTATCAGCAAATTGCCAGGTTTGTTCCCCGTTTGCAAAGGGAAACCGAGTTTGTGGTTGATGAAAAAGCACATGTGGTAACTCTCACCGAAGAAGGGGTTAAAAAAGCCGAGAAATATTTTAACATTGAAAACCTTTCTGAAAACATGGAGATCGCACATCATCTGAATCAGGGTTTAAAAGCTCAGTATCTTATGAAAAGAGATAAAGACTATGTTGTAAAAGATGACCAAGTGATTATCGTTGACGAATTCACAGGGCGCCTTATGTTTGGCCGCCGTTACAGTGACGGGCTGCATCAGGCCATCGAGGCCAAAGAAGGGGTCAAGATCGAGAAAGAATCACAAACTTTGGCAACCGTCACTTTCCAAAATTATTTTCGCATGTATAAAAAGCTGTCCGGTATGACTGGTACAGCTAAAACGGAAGAAGAGGAATTCCGCAAGATTTACCGTATGGATGTTATTGCTATTCCAACCCACAGGGAAATGGTCAGACAGGATCAAGCTGATTTTGTTTACCGCAGTGAGGCGGGCAAATTTGCTGCTGTGGTAGGGGATATTGTAGAAAGGCATAAGCAGGGACAACCAGTCCTGGTGGGTACGATTTCCATTGAAAAATCGGAACAGCTCAGCAGTTTGTTAAGCAAAAAAGGGGTAAAGCATCAGGTATTGAACGCCAAGCACCATGAAAAAGAAGCCCAGATCATAGCGCAGGCCGGGCAAAAGGATGCCGTAACCATCGCCACCAACATGGCCGGGCGCGGAACAGATATCGTGCTGGGAGAAGGAGTCAAGGAACT
>JAAZFJ010000105.1 GCA_012511795.1 Syntrophomonadaceae bacterium | reverse complement strand
AGATGGGCAGTGGGTTCATCCATGATTATCAAAGGGCTGTTCTGGGCCAGTGCCCGGGCTACCATGACCAACTGGCATTCACCCCCGCTTAACTGCGTATAGGGACGATCCTGGAGATGAGCGATCCCTACCATATTAAGTGACTGTTCAGCAATAGCTTCATCTTCCGGTGAAGGGGTTGAAAATGGCCCCAGAAAAGAAGCTCTGCCCATGAGCACGATATCCTTGACCTGATAGGGAAAGGTTTTTTCGTGGACCTGGGGAACATAAGCCATATTTCTGGCTATTTGTTTGGCTGTCATGTCCATTAAGGGAACACCGTTGATCAACACTTGTCCTTTGCTGGGCTTCAGCCAGCCCAGGACGCAGTCTAAGAGTGTAGTCTTTCCACTTCCATTGGGACCCAGCAGACAGAATATCTCTCCCTGGCCAACGGTAAAATCAATTTTATCCAGGACCATGCTCTGGGGATATTTAAAACCCAAATCTTTCACTTCTATTAAAGGAGTCATATTACCAGCCTCCTCCTTTGGTCTTTTTTAGCAGGTAAACAAAAAACGGAGCGCCGATTAGTGCGGTCAGTATTCCCAGAGGTATTTCAGCTCCCGTCAAGATACGGCTAAAATCATCCACAATGACCAGAAAGGCAGCCCCCAGTGAAAAGCTCACCGGGATAAGTATTTTATTATCATTTCCCACGATCATGCGGCCAATATGAGGAATGACCAGTCCGACCCAGCCGATAATGCCGCTTACGCAGACTGCCCCGGCGGTGGCCAGGGTGGCGCAGGCAACGATGATCCCTTTGTTTACCGTAGTGTTGATACCCAGGGTATGAGCTTCCCGATCACCCATGGATAGTACATTGATCCGCCAGCGAAACAGGAAAAGTCCTATGGTTCCGATGAGCATCGGAATTCCGGCAACCAAAATATCGCTGAAGCGGGCAGAAGCCAGACTGCCCATGAGCCAGAAGACGATGGCCGGCAATTCATTCAAAGGATCAGCTAAGTATTTGACCAGTGAAATCAGGGCGGAAAATACTGACGACACGATAACGCCGCCTAATACCAGCATGATAGTGGGTGTAGCATTATATACCCGGCTGATCAGGTAGCTTAAGGTGACTGCCAGGATGCCGAATCCAAAAGCGAAAGTATAGGTTACCGCTGTCTGATGAAATAATATGATCGACAAAGCCGCTCCGAACCCTGCCCCGGAGCTGACCCCTAATATGCCTGAGTTGACCAGGGGATTACGGAATAGCCCTTGAAATGCCGCCCCGCTGATGGCCAGGCAGCCTCCCACCATAGCTCCCATTATGGCTCTGGGCAGGCGTATGTCCCATACCACTGACTGTTGTATATCCTCGATCATGCACGGCTGCATGGTGATCCGGCACCAGAGTATTTCGATCACAGTGGAAATATCCACCGGATAGCGTCCGATCAGCAATGAGATTAAAATAATCAGCAGTGGTGCTATGATAAAAGCTAAATTCATTACCGGCTTTTTCGTAGAACTCACCTCAAAAATCTTTGCTTGAATTAAACTTATTCTTCTTCCTTCTTACTTACGCAGGCGCCGATAACCCCAGCCGGCAGCCAACCCTGCCAAGGCAGCAATGGCGATCCATAACCCCGCCTTTTCCATTCTTTTGATCGGATCAGCTTGCTCAGGAACTTCAACTGCTTTTTGATCTTTATCCCCAGGGGAAACGGCCTCTAAATTCTCAGCTTGTTTTTGCCCATCATTAATCTCTTCTGTTTTAGATTCATCAACTCCGCCGGTTTCCGTTACCGGCTTCGTTTCACTGTCCGAATCTGCTGTATCCCCAGTATTAGCCGTCAATTCGTCAGGAGTCTGCACTGGTTCCTGGTCTCCAGACCCAGAAGCCGCTGTTTGTCCAACGCTTTCCGATGCAGGAGTTCCTTTACTGCCAGCGGTGGTGAAACTGATAGTTTTTTTGCTTCCCAGATTGACCCCGCTCTTGGATTGTAATTCAGGGGCAAATTCCACCCGGTAGTTCGAGCCCTGCTGTAAGGCCTGAAGAGGTTTAATAATAATATCATTACGTTTTTCCCGCTCGATCTGGTCATCAGCAATAATGATTTCACAGGGAATGCTCTCACCTTCTGACCAAAGAGAGACACATTTTATATTGTTGTCCCTGATCGTCATATAAGCTATATTTTTGCTGAATACCACCTTGATGAACTCCAGATCAGCCACATTGGTAGCTCCATCCGCCGGGAAAGAGCTCTCGATGACCAGAGGGTTCTTTTGATTCCCCCCGGAACCGTCACCGCTTCCGTCCCCTGCCAGAGCAAAGCCAGTGCCGGCAGCCAGCATAAACAGTACAATAATAAAAATAAATCCCGCTCTTCTTCTCATATTTCCTCTCCCCTTAGACTTGATTTAAATATCCGCTCTGCTT
>JAAZFJ010000104.1 GCA_012511795.1 Syntrophomonadaceae bacterium | reverse complement strand
GGGTCACTAAGAGGAATGCATATTCGTGATTTGGGTGCAGTAGCATTAAAAGAAGCCATTAAGAGGGCTAACATCGATGCCGGTATAATCGATGAAGTGATTATGGGTATTGTTAATCAACCGGTGGATTGTCTGAACGTTTCAAAAGAAGCTGCCTTAAAAGCTGAAGTACCGGAATCGGTTCCCTGTTTTTCAGTTAACCGTTTATGCGGATCGTCCCTGCAGGGCATAAATGTTGGAGCAATGATGATTATGTCAGGTGAAGCGGATGTAGTACTAGCCGGCGGGGTCGAAAACATGAGCAATTATCCCCATTCAGTAGTTGGAGCCCGGTGGGGGCTTAGATTTGCTGATGCTATTCTGGTTGACGAGGCAGTGGCAACATTAAAAGATGGCGAGACAGGAATTACTTCAGGTAGTTCAGCCGAACTTTTAAGTGAGAAATACAATATATCCCGGGAAGATATGGATCAATTTGCCTATGAAAGCCAGATGAAAGCCAAAGCTGCCATTGAGAGCGGAAGGTTTAAGGACGAAATAATTCCGATTGAGAGAAATGGAAAATTGTTTGATACTGATGAACATCCAAGGCTTAGCACTACTGTTGAAAAACTAGCCAAACTGCCGGCCGTTTTTAAAGCCGGAGGAACAGTGACCGCAGGGAATTCATGCGGAATGAATGATGCTGCAGCAGCAATCGTTTTAATGTCGGCAGATAAAGCTAAAGAACTGAAACTTACTCCGCTGGCAAAAATGGTTTCCTTTGCTACTGGTTGCCTGCATCCTCTTTATTTTGGTGAAGCTCCTGTACTGGGAGTAAATATATCACTTAAAAAAGCCGGAATGACTATAGACCAAATTGATTTGATCGAATGCAATGAAGCTTTTGCCGTGCAGACTCTGGCTGTTGAAAAACAGCTCAAATGGAAACATGAAAATTTAAATGTTAACGGCGGCGCTATTGCTTTAGGCCATCCTTTGGGGGCAACTGGAGGCAGACTAATGACTACTCTGCTATATGAATTACGAAAGAGAAAAGGCAGATACGGTGTAGCTACTGCATGTACTGGCGGAGGCCACGGAGTAACTGCTATTATAGAGGCTTTATACTAACTGAGGATGTGGCTTGAGTCTGCAAGTTTTTAAAGTAGTTAACAAGAAGGGGGGAAAAAAGTGGATTTTTCGTTAAGTAAGGAACAACTGATGATTCAAAATATGGCTCGGGAATTTTCCGAAAAGAACATTTTGCCTATAGCTCAGCAAATCGAGAAGGAAAATAAAATCCCCGAGGAAATTCTGAAAGGCCTAGCTGAACTGGGACTGTTTGGTATAGCTTATCCGGAAGAATACGGCGGCGGCGGCGCAGGTTATGACGGATATGTACTCTCCATGGAACAGCTCGGCAAAGTCTGCGGCGGTGTTGCCATGACCATATCCGGCCACTGCATGACACTAAGTACCATTATGGCTTTTGGCACTGAGGAGCAAAAAAAGAAATATATGACACCTGCATGCCAGGGTGAGCAGATCCTGTCAGTAGCCTTTACTGAACCGGGTACCGGTTCAGACCCTAAACAACTTACCACTACGGCTGTCAAACAAGGGGATAAATATATCATAAACGGGACTAAAAGGTTTATTACCAATGCAAATTGGCCCGGTTCCATTATGGTTTTTGCAGTAGACAGTGAGACAAAAAGACCCACTGCTTTCATGCTGGATAAATGGTGTGAGGGCTATTCAATATCTGAACCCTGGGACAAGATCGGTATGCACGGGGGAATGCTGCTGGATGTTTATCTAAAAGATGTAGTGGTACCGGAAGAAAATATATTAGGCGGCTTGGGGATGGGTTATCCTATGCTCCTATTAGGTATTTCCTACGGCAAAGTGGGAGTTTGTTCCATCACCCTGGGAGCTATGTTGTCTGCTTATGAAGAAGCGATGAAATATGCCCAGGAAAAAATGCATCGTGATAAGCCCATTGCCAAATTCCAGGCCACTCAGCTTAGACTGGCTAATATAGCTTTAAAATATGAAGCGTCCAAATGGATGACATATAGACTGGGCTGGCTGGCTAATAATGTGAAGGATCCGGTCCAATTTGCCAAAGAGGCAGCTTTGACCAAAACCTTCGTTGCAGAGACAGTGGTTGATGTAGTCAAAGATGCCATGGCAGTTCATGGTTCATACGGACTCATAAATGACTATAAAATTGCTCAGCTGTGGAAAGACGTGATCATTGCTCCGCAAAT
>JAAZFJ010000103.1 GCA_012511795.1 Syntrophomonadaceae bacterium | reverse complement strand
GCTGCCAAAAGGGTAGTTAAGTTGGAATCAAAAATTGCCCAGAAGGCACGCTTAAAACCGGCTTCGATTGCCGCCCCCAGTGTTTTTCCAAATCGCAGCTCTTCCTTAATTCTTTCATATATGACAACATTGGCATCCACAGCCATACCAATCGAAAGAGCCAATCCGGCAATTCCAGGTAAAGTTAATACTGCTCCCAATAAAGACATGGTACCCAATACCAGAACTATATAAATAACCAGTGACAGGTCAGCTATAAGTCCCGGTAAGCGGTAATAACCAAGCATAAAGATTAAAACTGCAATAAGTCCTATGATTCCAGCTTTTAAACTTTTATCCAATGAATCTGCTCCCAGAGTAGGACCCACAGACCTTTTTTCCATAACTTCAAAAGATACCGGTAAAGCACCTGAACGCAGCTGTACCGCCAGGTTCTGAGCTTCTTCCGCTGTAAATGAGCCGGAGATCACAGCGTTGCCATCGCTTATTGGTTCATTAACATTAGGAGCACTAATGACTTTATCATCAATAACGATCAGCAATGGCTTGCCTACATTAGCAGCCGTAGCTTCTGCAAAAAGCCTGGCCCCTTCTTTATCAAATTCCAATAAAACTTCTGCATTGCCTGACCCGGTTTGAGACATACGGGCTTCGGCGTTTTCCAAGTTCTCTCCGGTTACCAGGACATTACCCTGCTCATCCTGGAATTCCAACTGGGCTACATTTTTTAAAATGTCCACTGCTGCTTCCGGATCATCTTCACCAGCTATTTCAATAACTACTCTATTATCCCCCTGGGGATAAAGGGTTGTCTCTTTGACTCCCAGACTATCAACACGGGTGCGCAAAATACCTAATGCTTTTGTAATCGTATCTTCAGTAATTGCTTTACCTTCCGTTTCCTGAGCTTCAAGAACTACCCTCAGGCCACCTCTTAAGTCAAGGCCCAGATTAATGCTCTTGGCAATTGGCGTAGTTGCGAAGTATCCCAGTAAAAGTACTGCTAATACAATTGCAATGACCGCCAGGATACTTGGTTTTCTTTGCACTAAATTATCCTCCTTCCAACGACTTGCTTATAAAAGTTTAACTCCGTTGATCATCAGTTCAAACTCGCAGTCTAAGAATCCGGCTGCTCTTCTGCATAACAACATTCGATGCAGAAATATCTCAAAATACTCCATTACCGGGCAAATTTCAGTATCAATGGTAAGTTCCATGGCTATTATTTTATTCTTTTCATCAATATTTACAATGGAAGATTCTACTGCATAGTTTACCCGGTCATGAATATCATAAGTTGCGACATCAGTGTTTCTTACGCGATTACGGTGCACATGGGATTTATCAGCTAGAATAAGTGCTGCTGCCACCTCACTGATGGGATGACCGCTTCCTTCATCATGATTACCAATGGCAGCAATGATGATAGCTGCTTCATCATCAGGCATACCTAACCTTTTTAATATTTCCATAGAGATAAGAGCCCCGCTTTGACTGTGTCCGTTGCGGTTTATAACATTGCCGATATCATGAAGATAACCGGCGATTTCAGCCAGATCACACAGTTTTTTATCATATCCTAATCTAAACAGGATTTCTCTCGATAACTTACTCACCAAAGCCAGATGAACAGTACCGTGATCGGTAAAGCCTATCATTTCCAAATGCCGATTGCCTGTTTTGATTAAATCGGTAACGATATCGTTGGCTCTTATCTCCTCAATGGTGACCATTATTGGTTATCCGCCTCGTAGGCAATGGCCTTTTTTATAAATTCCATTTCAGTATCTTCGTTGACTTTCAGAACTACAATATCGTCTTTGACGCGAACTACCTCACCGCGTACTCCGCCAATAGTAACCACTTTTGCCCCTCTTTTCAGCTCAGATAAAAATTCGCCGTGCTTTTTTTCCTGTTTCTTACGGGGCATAATAATAAAGACATAGAAAATTCCAATAAAAACGCCGAAATAAAGTATCATTGCCACCCAATTATTTTCCATTTCAACAACTCCTTATTTTAGTATAACTTTATATAGTTTCGCTGCAAAGCAGCAAAATCCTCTTGTTAAAACTTGTATTCCTGCATAAAAGTATCGTAATAGCTACAAAATCTATCTTCTTCAATAGCTGTTCTTATATTTTCCATTAACCTGTTAAGAAAATACACATTATGATAACTAAGCAATCTATGGGCTAAAATTTCTTCTGCTTTAATCAGATGTCTGATATAAGCCCGGCTGTAATTCTGACAGACATAACAGCCGCATTCTTCATCAACAGGAGAAAAATCATCTGCAAAAGCAGCATTTCTTACAGTAATTTTGCCGGTCTTGGTGTAGGCAGTTCCATGTCTGCCAAGTCTGGTAGGCAAAACGCAGTCAAACATATCAACGCCTCTTTTAACACCTTCTATCAGATCCTCTGGGGTTCCTACACCCATTAGGTACCGGGGTTTGTCTTCAGGCAGCAACATATGAGTCAACTCAAGGATCTTATACATATCTTCCTTGGGTTCCCCAACACTTAAGCCGCCGATAGCATAACCGGGAAAATCCAGATCTATCAGATCCATGGCACTCTTGCGCCGGAGATCGGGAAAGACATTGCCTTGAATAATCCCAAATAATGCCTGGTCTTCCCTGGTATGATTATCTTTGCACCTCCTAGCCCATTTTGTCGTTCTTTTAACCGCATTCAGTGCTTCATCATAAGAACAGGGGTAAGGGGCACATTCGTCAAAACACATGGCAATATCTGAGCCAAGTTTTTGCTCAATGTCCATAACTTTTTCCGGGGTCAGGAAATGTTTTGACCCGTCAATATGTGAATTAAAATATACCCCTTGATCAGTTATTTTTCTTAGTTTACTCAGGCTGAATACCTGAAAGCCTCCACTGTCAGTTAGTATGTTTCTCTGCCAATTCATAAAACTGTGCAGACCGCCGGCTTTGCTGATAAGATCTGCACCCGGCCGCAGATATAAATGATATGTGTTGGAGAGGATAATCTTTATTCCCATCTGGTATAAATCATCGGGAGTAAGGGTCTTTACAGTCGCCTGAGTCCCCACGGGCATAAAAACAGGCGTATCTATGGTTCCATGAGTCAATGTGAGCTTCCCTAACCTGGCTGCACTGGAACTGTCATTTTTTATAACATTAAACTGCAGCATACTGTAAAAATTGCCTCCTGTTCATGATAGCTGTTCATTTAATAAACATTGCATCCCCATAGCTGAAGAAACGATATCTTTCCTTAATTGCATGTTGATATGCATACTGGGTATTTTCTATCCCCGCAAACGCTGACACCAGCATTATAAGTGAAGACTGAGGCAGATGAAAATTGGTAATCAGTCCGTCAATGGCTTTAAACTGGTATCCTGGATAAATAAAAATATTTGTCTCGCCGCTGGCGGCAGAAAAACCATAATCATCATTATATACTGTTTCAAGGGTTCTTACTACCGTTGTTCCTACTGCTATAATTTTTTTTCCGCTTTTTTTTGTTTCATTTAAAGTTTGAGCTGCATCGCTGTTAATCTGGAAAAACTCGAAATGCATTTGATGCGTTCTGATATCTTGGGCTTTTACCGGCCTAAAGGTTCCTATTCCTACATGCAAAACCAAAGTGACAAATTTGATACCCTTGGTTTTTAATTTTTCCATCAATTCACCGGTAAAATGCAAACCAGCGGTAGGTGCAGCCGCAGAGCCGGTTTCACGGGCGTAAACCGTTTGATAGTTTTCTTTATCCGATTCTTCATCTTCTCTGGCAATATAAGGAGGCAAAGGGATATGTCCGTTTCTGTTTAAGAATTCTGTTTCATCCGTACAGTTTCTTATGGTAACCAGCCTTCCACCTTCCAGATCTAAATCCTCAAGAATTTCAATATACTCCTGACTGGAAGGAAATTTGACCGTGCTGCCAGAACGTAGTCTGCGGGCTGGCTTTACCAGTGCTTCCCAGTTCAGTCCTCTTTTTCGCAGCAAAAATATCTCCACTTTGGCTCCCGAGTCTTTATAACCGTATAGCCTTGCAGGTATTACCCTGGTCTTGTTTAAAACCAGGGTGTCACCTGTTTCTAAATAATCAATAATATTATGAAATATTTCATCCTTTAGTTCCCCTCTGCTGCGATCATAAACCAACAGCTTTGAAGAATCACGGGGATTTACAGGATATTGGGCAATCAATTCTGCAGGCAGATCAAAGGAATAGGTTTTTAAATCAAAAATCTCCCGGTCATTATCAGTCATTTTTCATCTCCTGATCAAATTAAAAATTATGGTTATTACAATACTGATAATAATACCGGTTGTGATAGGAAAAAAGAAAGTAAAATTTTCTTTTTGGATAAAAATATCTCCCGGCAGCCTGAATCCGCTTATCCCTAACCTGGATGCCAGCAACATAATACCGCCAATAATTAATAGCAACAGTCCCAAAGCAATTATTAATTTAGCGATTCCACTATATTGCACTGAACAGTCTCCTATTCATAAAGGTTCTTTTTTATTTTTGGTTTATATCTTTCAACTTCACTATATAAACAGCCGCAATACTGCTGGCGATATAAACCCATTTCTTTAGCTCTCACAGCTGTCTCGCGAAAACCTTCCCGGAAATCAAAATAAAGAAATGGGACCTGATATTTGGCCGCCATTGTCTCTGCAACTTGAATGATCATATCATGCTTCTGATACTTGCTGACCAGAAGTGTGGAAGTGAAATAATCAAATTTACCTTTCCTGGCGTATCTGGCTGTCTGCTCCAATCTCATTGTATAACAGTAAAAGCAGCGGTTGCTTTCCCTAAAAGATACATTCTGAAAATAACCTAATGGATCATAATCCGGTTCATAGATCACCTTAAGATCTGTTAGCTCTGCGAATTTCTCCAGTCCTTCTTTGCGTTTCGCATATTCACTGTAGGGATGAATATTGGGATTACTAAAAAAACCGGTTACCTGATACCCTTTGTCCTGTAAAAAGGGAACCGGATAAGTGGCGCAGGGACCACAGCAAATATGCAGCAACACTTTATTCATATCATTAACCACTCCTAAATAAATGGGCATCACTGCATTATTATAAGATGCCCAGTTAAAAACCTGCTATTCCATTTCAAAATTTAAGTCATCCTGTTTTATTCCGGCAACAGGTAAGCCCAGGTGTTTATAAGCACGTTCGGTGGCTATTCTGCCCCGGGGAGTCTTCTGTATCAAGCCCAATTTGAGCAAATAAGGCTCATATACATCGCTGATAGTATCTGTTTCCTCAGATACTGAGGCAGCGAGAGTTTCAAGTCCTACCGGTCCTCCGGCAAATTTTCCGATAATGGATTCCAGTATAAGTATATCCAGATTATCAAGGCCTAAATTGTCAATCTCCATCATCTCCAGAGCCATAACTGCCAGTTCATCGGTTATTCTTCCATCCCCCTTGACCAGAGCATAATCAGCAACTCTTCTCAGCAGGCGATTGGCCACCCGGGGAGTTCCTCTGCTGCGCCGGGCGATTTCGAATGCTCCTTTATTATCTATTTCAATTTTTAATATATGGGCAGCGCGATGAATGATGGTTGATAAATCCTCAATAGTGTAAAAATCCAACCGGCAGGTTATGCCAAAACGATCTCTTAATGGTGAACTTAAAAGGCCCGGGCGGGTGGTAGCCCCAATTAAAGTAAAGGGCGGCAAATCAAGTCGTAAAGTTCTGGCTCCCGGTCCTTTTCCAATAATAATATCGATTACGAAGTCTTCCATAGCCGGATACATTATTTCTTCCACGCTTCTATTCAAGCGGTGTATTTCATCAATAAACAATATTTCGCCGGGTTCCAGATTGGTTATTATTGCCGCCAGATCCCCCGGTCTTTCAATAGCCGGACCCGATGTTTTCCTGATCGGTTTGCCAATTTCATTGGCGACAATATTTGCCAGGGTAGTTTTCCCCAATCCTGGAGGACCGCTTAGCAATACATGGTCCAGACTTTCCCCGCGTTCTTTGGCAGCTGTGATAAATATGGAGATGTTTGCTTTTACTTTGTCCTGACCTATATATTCATCCAGTATAAGCGGCCTTATGGTCATATCAAGGTTGTCTTCTTCCGCTGCAGCCTGTCCTGACACAATTCGTCTATCCTGCAAATTATCTACCTCCTGTTTATTATCTGTAAGACTAATTTAATATTTTCCTCAGTAGTACTTTTCAGCAGGTTTTTTTTCTGCAGATCGTTCAAGACCGGTATAATTTCGTTTCTCCTAAAGCCCATAACTTCCAATGCTTCAATTACCTCTCCTGATTGAGACAGCTCAGTTCCAAAGCCGATAAAAGCATCTCCCAGCTTGCCTTTAAGCTCAAATATCAGCCTTTCAGCAGTTTTCTTGCCGATACCGGGAATTGTGGTTAAAACTTTTATATCCTGGCTGGTCACCGCTGATAAAAAAACTTCCGGCCTGACGGTGCCCAAAATATTTAAAGCATTGCGTGTACCTATTCCGGACACACCCAGGAGCATTTTAAACAAGTCCAGTTCTGATTTTTGCAGAAATCCGTATAATTTGAAGTCATTATCCAGTACCTGCAGGTGTGTATACAGGAAAACATCTTGTCCGTTCATCGGCAAGTCGTTGACTAAAGAAGGATAAATATTTATTAAATAGCCTATGCTATTGCAATCAACCAAAACAAAATCTTCCCCAACTTCAAAAAGGGTGCCTTTTATAAAACCAATCATTTCAACCCACCTTTAAAAATATTTCCCAGGCGATGGGAGTGAATATGACATATTGCTATTGCCAGAGCATCTGCAGCATCATCGGGTTTGGGCAGATCCTCCATATTTAGAATAGCCTTGACCATTAACTGTACCTGTTTCTTATCTGCTTTCCCATATCCCACAACCGATTGTTTTACCTGCAGGGGAGTATATTCTGCAATCTCTTTATCTGCCATGGCCGCAGTCATCATAATGACTCCACGACTCTGTGCAACCGTAATCACTGTTTTGGCATTTTTAAAATAATATAGTTCTTCAATGGCCACTGCATCAGGCTTATATTCGGCGATTATTTTATTTACCTTACTGCTTATTTGGCATAATCTTTCGGGCATTTTAATATTGGCGGCTGTTTTAATAATTCCATAATCAATAAGTTTCAATTTGTCTCGATTTGATTCTACCAATCCGAACCCAGTGGTTGCCGTCCCCGGGTCTATTCCTAGCACCAGCAATTATAAAACCTGCTTTCATATTGATCAATAAGTTAATATTACTGTAAAACAGTTAAAATCTCTATAAATCCGAATAAAAAGACAGGGAATTGTTTCCCTGCCTTATAATTCTGAGCTTTTTATCTGTTAAGAATTAAATATATTTATCTACAAATATTCATCCAGGTTTTCCAATGCATCATTCAAGCGCTCCATGTTTTCAAATTCATATTCGCCTTTTTCAATAGCTTGCCTGATATGGTCAGGCAATGATTCGATCTTAATTTCCGTTACCCGCATCAGCGCATCGTTTTCAGTATTAGGACCTTGAAAAACACCTACTCTTCCTTTATATTCCTTCAGACGGCACTTTTCTTTATCAACCGAACACCAGTCATCAATTATTTGATGGATGATCAAAGTATTTTGAGCATAGGAAACCTGATAACCATTTTTCATGGTATATTGCTGTTTTATTTCACTTATCCTTTTACCAAGCAAATCCTGTTTATCTTTAAATGGTGCAATAACTACATGTTTACATTTACTAAATTCCTGTTCCAAAATGATAGTATCATCGATTTTTATTGAAACGTCTTCAGTACTCTCTCTTATAACTGGTCTTTCTGTGCTCTCTGCCTTTTTCACATCCAGGCTGCTATATATATTTGCCAGGAAGGAACCAATCGCTAAACTTAAAAATAAGAAAATCAGCAGAATTCCCGGCACAAAACGCTGTTTCACTTGAATCACCTCTAGCATTATTGTTGCCAAAAGTATAAAATCTATACGATTTTGCCATCTTAGGTATAAAATATTTCAATTTGCTTTATATTCAGTGTTGATTAGTATGTTTTTCCGGTTAATTAGTATTTATTTTATGGACATAATATGTTAAAAATATGGTAGGGATTAGTCAAAGATACATCAAATAGTTTCGAATATTCATACAATTCTCTTCTGCTGGTTGGTGAGAATGTTAAAGCGAAATATTAAAAAGGAGGCGATCAGAATGAAAAAAACACTGAATGAGGTTTTAGATGTACTCAATAATGGAAACTGCAATCTTTTTGACGCTGATTGGGAATCGGAGGAATTTCAAAGGGAAAACCCCGTTTATTCTATCGGGGTAAATACTTCCGACATCGATTCATTTGATTGTGTCAGTATCAGGGCACAATCCACGGATTATGTAAGAAGTGAACCTAAAATACAACCGGAATGGAAACAATTCATTGATGACCTTAAAACGGGTAAAACGTATTTTTGGGACCATAATGATGATACTGCTCAAAGACAGCAATATGAAGTGAGTTCTCCAATCATTCAAAATAATCTTGTGACCGGCAAAACTCTGGAGCAAGTATTGGCTGAATTGGATAGTTGGGCAGGAAAGTCTGTAGACATTTTCTCCTGCAATGACGATTTAGATGTGGTTCCCAATATTTTCGCAGGTGATTTTAAGATGAATGTACCGGTGAGTATTTACTCACAAAATGAAGATGTAGTGGTAAAAGCTAATTTCCCCTGGCTTAATACCAATAGTTTCGAAAATATCTATCCCAGCGAATTGAATTTTAAAAGTGTTTTGTCCGTCCTTCCGGTGAGAGTAAACTCCCAGAAAGTAAAGGCCAGTTTTATTAATGGAGAATTTAAACTGGAATTTCCCAAAGAATCTGAACAGATGGAAGAAAAGAAAAGAAATTTATTGTAAGATTTGCTGTTAATTAAAAAATGGGGTTATTTCGCCAACGCAATAACCCCACTTTATTTTTTTACTAGCTGAACTGTTCCATTATCTCATCCGGAATATTGGCATTTGAGTAGACATTTTGTACGTCATCGTGGTCTTCCAGCAGATCGATCAATTTTAGAACTTTCACAGCCGTAGCTTCATCATTAACATCAACAATTGTATCGGGCATCATGATTAAATCTGCCATTTCCGTATCTATTTTCTCTGCCTCTAATGCATCCTTTACTTCCATCAATAATTCCGGTGCAGTTATAATTTCATAAACATCGTCTTCAGATTTTATATCATCGGCGCCTGCCTCCAAGGATTTTAACATAATTTCATCTTCATCCAGGCTGATTTTTTCTTTACTGAGAGTGATTAAACCGACTCGTTTAAACATCCATGCTACACAGCCGGTTTCTCCTAAATTACCGTTATTTTTGGAAAATAAATGCCTGACTTCTGATGCTGTACGATTACGGTTGTCAGTAGCAATCTCCAGTAATACCGCTACTCCTCCCGGCGCATATCCTTCATAAACGATTTCTTCATAAGCATCGCCTTCAGCATCTCCGGTTCCTTTTTTAATCGCACGGGCAATGTTTTCATTGGGCATATTTATGGCTTTAGCTTTTTGGATAGCCAGTTTTAACTTGGAATTGGCTTCCGGATCACCTGAATTCCCTGTCCGTACAGCGATGGTTATTTCTTTTGCGATTTTAGTAAACTCTTTGCCTCTTTTTTCATCGGAACGTGCTTTTTTATGTTTTATATTTGCCCATTTTGAATGTCCTGCCATTTAACTCCTCCTAGTAAAAATTATCTTGGTATGATTGGAATCGGCGGTAACTGCCTTTTATGTT
>JAAZFJ010000102.1 GCA_012511795.1 Syntrophomonadaceae bacterium | reverse complement strand
TAGGCCTGTTAGGGATTCCCTTTGCAGAAGAATATGGAGGATCAGGTGCCGGCTATCAAAGCTATGTATTAGCCTTGGAGCAAATCGCCAAATGTTCTGCCGGGGTGGGCGTTACAATCGGTGCTTCCACTTTAGGCCTTGGGGCCATCGATAAATTTGGTACAGAAGAACAAAAACAAAAATATATGCCTCCGGTTTGCCGGGGAGAACAACTGGCGTCTTTTGCCTTTACAGAGCCGGGCACCGGTTCAGATCCCAAACAAATTCAGTCTACGGCTCAAAAGGACGGCGAACATTATATTTTAAACGGTACCAAAAGGTTTATTACCAATGGCAGTTATCATGGACCTATCATTATTTTTGCCCGGGATACCGAAGTCAATAACATATCTGCATTCATTGTAGATAAGTTTTGTGAAGGCTATTCAGCCTCTGAACCGTGGAAAAAACTGAGTGCCCGCGGCGGGAAATTGGTCGATGTCTATCTGGATAATGTGAGGGTGCCAGAGAAAAATCTGCTGGGAGAAAGAGGACAGGGCTTTCCCATCCTGCTTGCCAGCATTGCCCTCGGTAAAATCGGTACCAGCACCTGTGCATTGGGTGACACACTCGCAGCTTTCGAGGAAGCCGTCAAATATTCCAGGGAAAAACTGCACCGGGAACAGCCTATCGCCAGATTTCAGGCAATACAGTTAAAAATTGCCGACCTGGCTATTAAATATGAAACTGCTCGCTGGATTTGCTACCGGCTGGGATATTTGGCTGATAACATGAAAGATATGACTCAGTTTGCCAAGGAGGCCGCTCTGGTCAAATCCTATCTGGGAGACAATGCTGTTCAAGCTGCCAGGATCGCCTTGGAAATCCACGGTTCATATGGTTTAATGGAAGATTACAAAGTATCACGCATCTACAAAGATGCAATCCTGGGCTCACAAATTGAGGGAGTATCAGATATGCAGAAGTTGATCGTAGCAGGCAATATATTAAAATAATTTATTTTGTAGTTATTCCCAGACGTTTTATCCTTTGTTATCCGCACAAACTTTTACATAAAATGTTCTGGAACGGGGCCCGTCGAACTCACAAAAATATATACCCTGCCAGGTCCCCAATAGCAATCTGCCTTCTGTCACAGGAATCAACTCCGAGGCGCCGATGGTACTGGCTTTCAGATGAGCGGCGGAGTTCCCTTCTCCATGACGGTCGAGGGGATGATTCCAGGGATACATTTCTTCCAGACGTGTTAGGATATCATGTATCACATCCGGATCAGCATTCTCATTGATGGTAACGGCTGCAGTGGTGTGGGGACAAAATACCAGTACTGATCCCGAAGTTATATTTTCCTGGTTTACAGCTTCTGCGACCTGTCTGGTTATGTCGACCATCTGGGAATGATGTGAGGTCTGGATCTTTACTTTATGAAGCATATTAACACCCCTTTCAGTAATCAATACTAATATTAATATATAACTACCCATAGTTTCATAAAATATTGACAAATACTATTACTTAAAAGGAAAAACGCAAGGGATTCTTGAATTTTATAGTATATCTTTTAAAACGATTATATTTTAAGAACCGTCATTTATAGAAATAGGGGGCTTAATCATGCTTGAAATCCGCAAAGATGTAATAAGAGACAACTGGGTCATTACGGCAAATGAGTTTGTATTGAAACCACGCGATTTTCCGAT
>JAAZFJ010000101.1 GCA_012511795.1 Syntrophomonadaceae bacterium | reverse complement strand
CAGACCAGAAGTTTGCCTTTGGCTTCCTTCAGATTCCACCTCGCGATGGACACCCTTGCCTTTGGCTATGTGCTTGGCACTATCAACCCGCACTAGGGACTTTCACCCATTAGACTGCGCCCATGCCGGGCGCACCATAATAAAAGGCCACCCTTTTTGGGTGGCCTTTTGGAAATCAGAATAAGCTTTATTTACAAAATCACACTGATGGCATAACCGGCTAGTTCTGACAAAGGTCCGGGATAGACTCCCATGGCAATGGTCAGTACAAGACAGACCCACAAGGCCACTTTTACTGCTCCGCCGGTGAAAAGTGAGTTGGCCACTTGATTTTCACCGATGTACATAACTTTGGCCACACCTAAATAGTAGTAGACAGATATCATGCTCATAACCAGACCGATGATTGCCAGCCATAAGTAACCTGACTGGATGGCACCGGCAAACAGATAGAATTTACCGGCAAAGCCTGCCATAGGTGGAATTCCCGCTAATGAAAGCATACATATAGTCAGGACGGCTGCCAGTAATGGAGAACGTTTACTGAGGCCGGAGAAAGCTTCGATCCCCGTTTTGCCGGTATTGTTTTCCACCGCTGCGGCTACCGCAAAAGCACCTACATTGGCAAAAACATAGACCATGGAATAGAACAGAACTCCTTTAAGTCCGTAGGTATTGGCTGCCACCAAACCAACCAGGATGTAACCGGCCTGAGCAATACTGGAGTATGCCAAGAGCCGTTTGATATCCTTCTGGGTCAGGGCGATCAAATTACCTGCCAGAATTGTAACTGCAGCCAGTACAGCCAAGAGCAGGTTCCAGTCAAAGATCAGATCAACCGGATGGACGGCGGTGATAAAAAATCTTACCAGGGCAGCGAATCCAGCTGCTTTGGAAGCAACGGAAAGATAAGCCGTGATCGGCGTGGGTGCCCCTTGGTAAATATCCGGTGTCCACATATGAAACGGTACCACTGAAATCTTAAAGGCAAATCCGGCAATGATCAAGACCAATCCTGCGATCAAGGCCGGCTGGTTGGATAAAGCCGTACTTAATGAATCAAACATAATGGTGCCACTTAAAGCGTAGACCAGACTGACGCCAAACAAGAGGATCGCCGAGGATAAAGAACCCAGGATCAGATATTTTAAACCTGCTTCCCCGGACAATTTGTCATTTAGCAGATAAGCAGTGAGGATATAGAAGCTGATGGTCATCAGTTCCAAACCTACATACAGGGTGATCAGTTCATTGGCTGAAGTCATCAGCATCATGCCCAAAGTGGCAAATATAATAAGTCCGTAGAATTCGCTCTTTTTATGGAATCTGTCCGAATACTTATCGGATATCAAGATAACCAGAACCGCTGCGATTAAAAAGAGCAGTTTAAAGAAATTTCCGAACAGATCAACATTATAAACACCGTTGAAAAGAGTTGCCTGGCTGGTAAAGGAGAATACGCTGTAAACCAGTATCAACAGTGTTCCCCAGAGAGCTATACCCCAGGCTATATGATTGTTCCGAGCGGGTAATACAAGGCCTGAAATAAGGACGATCAAGCCCAGGATTGCTACAAATATTTCAGTTAGAAGCATTGATATATCCATTATAACAGCCCTCCTATGGTAAGATGTCCAATTTGCTGTACCATGTCCCCTACCCCGTTATTGATGAAGTCCATTAATGTGAAGGGGAAGAAGCCGCCGGCAAATATGGCGATGCTCAGCACCAGGAGAGGAACCATTTCTACCCCTTTTAAATCCTGGAGATGATCCCATTTCTCGTTGCGGGGGCCAAATAACATGGTCCCCAAGGCCCTTAGAATATAAAGGGCGGTAAAGACGATTCCGGTAATAGCGATAATGGCAATCACTTTAAAGGAACTAAAGGCTCCCACAAATATGGTAAACTCACCGATAAAATTAACCATGCCCGGCAAACCAAGGGAAGCTAATCCGGCAATCATGAAACCCGCAGTAAGTTTTGGCATCTGATGAGCCAGGCCGCCGAAATCATCGATATTTCT
>JAAZFJ010000100.1 GCA_012511795.1 Syntrophomonadaceae bacterium | reverse complement strand
TAGCGTTATACTTTATGGTTACTGTTCCATATGTTGTTGGTGTGTTAGATTGCTGCCATTGTGCATAATAAGTTAATGTCGTATTACTTGTGGGGTAGCCAAGACCGATATAAATGCCCTGCCCAGGTCGATCAATGTCATAAGCCGTATCGTTTTCAAGCCGCCAGCCAAGGAAAGTATAACCGCTTCTGGTTGGTCTCGTTGTGGAAAGATTGTATTGCGCATCGCCACTACTGTCCTTAGTGGTTGTATGGCTGGACGGTGCACCGTTGCCTCCATTAGCGCTATACTTTATGGTTACTGTTCCATATGCAGCAGTCTCTTTGACATGGGTATATGAAGCTATGTTTGACCACTCCGACTCCTGACCCGCTGAGTTTACTGCTTTAACTCGGAAATAATAGGTATGATTGCCCATATTCATTGGAGTATAGGATGTTGCCGTTTTGGTTTTATAATCCGTATCTGTTACCCATGCGTTGTTGGTATTGGGGCTTTTATATTCCACTACATAATAAATTCCGGTACCGGACACTGCATTCCACGATACTTTGGCAGTTGTGCTGCTTGCCTGAGTCGCTGTCACGCGTGGGGGTGTTAGAGTGACTGCAGGAGAAATTGTCTCTTTAGTATTGGTATACCAAACTTCATTTGACAAATCTGATCTGCCGGCTGAATTCACCGCCCGAACACGGAAATAATAGGTATGATTCCCCATATTCACTGCAGTATAGGATGTAGCCTTATTGTCTCCATAATCCTTATCGACTACCCATTGGTTGTTGGTATTGGGGCTTTTGTACTCCGCCTCATAATAAGCACCGGGTATTGCGTTCCATGATACTTTGGCGGTTGTACTGCTGGCTTTTTGGACCACAAGTCCAGTAGGTGTTGTAGGTTTACTGGACTTCTTGACATTTTCGCTATAAACCCAAGTGTTGTCGTTTAGTTTATACCACAGATTTCCTTTTGCATTTTTTCCGCTTGCCATAACTGTTACAGGTATGTCTTTACTCAGCCTTTCAATAATTGGTTCAGGTTGATAAGGTTCCCAACGAATAGGTGTGTTGTCATTGATAGCCTGATAGGTGGTGGCAGTCATTTGTTGAAGCGATATGGGATATTTCTCTCCACCGATTGTACAATAGCCTATGTCATTATAAGTGTGGGTGCTATGCGCATTTTCCGTGGGTTTTGTATTGCTTCCGCCCCCGCTGACGTTAGTTATCATCCAAGTTTGAGCTACATAACTTATTATTTGATCTTGTACCGGGATAGAATCTTTCCAATATCCAGCATTCTTTATATATTTAGGCAACGAACTATCCTTTAATTCTATACGCCCTTTGGGCATACTATTAGAAGGGTCAAAACAATAGAAAGTGCCTTTCTTTTCATCATAGTCTGTTAATAAAACAACATGTTGTTCGGTTTTGCCTGATTGGCTTTTTAAATGCCCGTCTCTTTTGGGAGTTTTTAAAAAGAATATATAAACAGCAATTCCTTCAGGATGCTTTTTTAATTCACTTACCAAATATTTCTTTTTACCATTAACATCACCCATGTTTAATCCGAAATCCAAATCCATGGTGGGTGATTTTACGCTATATCCATTTTTATCTGGAAAATCAAAATTCCAATACATTCCTTTAGTATTATCCCACGCCACATTTTTTATCTTTTCATATGTATAGACAGAATTCCAATTTTCTTTATTATCAATTATTGCCCTACGTCTTAACATGCTGACAGTAGAGGCTAATGGGCATTCGTTTAAGTTTTGCTTTGTAAAAACAATTTCATCGCTAATATTAGTTGCATATACAGGATTTACATTGACAAAAGCCTCTGAAAAAAATAGATTCATTAGAAATACTATTAATAGTAAAGCTAATCGTCTCTTTTTCATTATAAAAAATACCTCCAATTATAAATTTATTTCCACTGTTCTTCATAATTGTAACTAGAGTACACATACACCGTCTGTGTGCTACCATCCCATTTAAGATTATATCCAACCGCTTCACACAGGGGACGGACAGGCAAATATGTCGTTCCATCAACAATGAACGGTTCAACGACGTTACCGTTAGCATCCCTGGGATCAATTGTTTCGCCGTCAACAACAATTTTAATGTTATTATAGGTTGCATCTAATTTTCTGTTTACTTGATTAGCAATTGCCGGACTAATGGTGCTGCTAAAAACTGCAGTAAGCAGTACCCCCAGAAGAAAATACTTGATCTTAGTGAATTTTTGCATAAAATTACTCCTTTCAACCCCCACCGAATTTCACGTCCATAATTATTCTTTATACTATACCAAATATATGTTAAAACCAACATATTTTATGTAATTTTATCCATTCATCTGATTGAATTAGGTAATTTGTATTTTTCCTTCCTTATATAGTCGAACTATTCTATTACTGCCTCAATATAACAAAAAGGTTTAATTGTGGCAGGGATTCATAATATTGTACGCGAAATAAAGAGAAATAATAGTAATACAATACTTTATGAGCAGGGTTTTATGTGTCCTTGGAGAGGGACTCTAATAACTACTACTTTATATTACGAGGTGTTATTATGGTTAAAAAAAAGTACATCTTTGGACTTGTAATGATCATATCTGCTGTTTTTTTTCTTGTAGGTTGTGGCTCAAAGACAGTAAATGAAAGTAAAATAAAATCTGATTTGTCGGGAACTGACATAATTAGCTATACGGACGAGTCGGGAAATCCTCAACAGCTAACAATAACCGAGTTAACAATTGACAAAAGACAAACTTATAAAGATAAAAAGGAAGACATTATTTATTGCACAGTACACATGGAAAACCCGTATGTGAAAAATACTGCTGAAGTAATCTTAAAATACAACTATTATGACAAGGGCGGATGGATTATAGAGAAATATGAAATTACAAACAACTTTAACCCCATTACTCCTCCATCTGAAATAATTATTGAAAAACAAAAACAGAGGTTAATGGAAAAGTATCCTGCTTTAGAGTTTAAATCGGTCAATATGGACGCAAGCACTGCCCAAGTTATTTATGAAGTTTCTGATACAAATGACATTTACGATTTAACCGGTCAAGTTGTTTCAGAGTATGTATTCAATGAAACTTCCGGAAAATGGAGTTTCCTTCAAAACACAGAAAACATAAACCACGATTACAGCAAAATGTTGGGAACATACGTTTCTGAATCTAGTGAGAATTACTCTTCTGACTTGTATGTTACCTTTGAAAGCTTTACCCAGGACGGGTTTTATATTACTGCTTATGCCATTTCAGATGTCGCAGAACCGGTAAGGCAGGATATCTGCAAAAATACCTTTTTCAGTTTCAATTTTGAATGGGAAAATAAAAGATATATTGCATATTCTCCCGACCTTAAAACCTTTTTTTGCGAATATAGTGTATGGTACCACGATTATAATTGGTATACATATGAAATTCATACTCTTTATATTAAAGATCATATTTATATTGATGATCGTTTAGGTCATTCTAGTGGACTTGGGACTCCTATTACATTAATAAAGCAATAAAATCCAGCCATCACTTTAGTAGACTTCAATCAACCCAATAACTGAAATAACTAAAGCAAAAAAATAAGCTAAACTAAAGTATGGAAAAAAGAAATCGTTATTCAGAAGCAAATTGCTGCCGAAACAGAATCAGACCAGCTGACCTTAAAAGATAAAGCCAAACTGGCCTCCGGCCTGTTCCAGGGCATGGCAGAAAAGCGGGATATCATTTTAAAGCTTAATAAGAAACCCCGCCAAAAGTAATCGACAGGATATCAGGAGTAAAGATCCTTGCATAGCCGGCTCAGTTACACGCTCCGTGCTCTATAAGCACGCCCGGACAAATTCGATGGGGTGCTGGGTCCTTTGCGCAGTCTCTTCCACGGACAGTCCCCGGGCAAGGAAACGTTTGACCACAGCGGCCATGCTCTCGCCGATCTCGATGATGTGCATATCCGGGTCATAAATACGGATCACCCGCTGTCCCCACGGATACTCCTTCACATCATGCAGATAATGCACATCCGTTTGGCGCAGGCTGGCAGCAAAAGTATCGAAATCTTGCTCTTCAAAATATAACTCAAAATTGTTGGCTTCCGTTTTAATATCCTCTTCCCGTTTGTCGATGAAACCTGCCCAGGTTTCCCGTGTCTGCAGGCAAAAATCCCCGGCAAAAGTGATATTAGCGCCAAAATCCAGAATCACCTTCTGTCCTAACACCTCCTCATAAAACTTCCGGGAGATCCCCATATCCTCCACCACGATCAAAGGGCATGTAAATTTCATACGATCATCCTCCGATTTATGAGAAATTTATGCATAAATTATTTTAAGCTGCATATAATAATTGTTTGGGATTAATCATTTACCATTATGCATCCTATGATTTCGGCAGGGTAAGCGAAAAAACCTGCTCCGCAGCAATGGCCGGACCGGGCAGGAATTGATTCCCTTAAGGAGAAATAGATAATAGAGGTGTTACTATGGAAAATTGTATCTTTTGTGAGCGCGAAGACCTGTTTATGGAAAACGATCTGGCCTGGACCAAATTTGATAAATATCCGGTGTCCCCCGGGCATATCCTGATCATCAGCAAACGCCATATCGCTGACTTCTTTTCCACCACACCCGAGGAACGCAGGGCCTTGAACCAGCTGCTGGATGAAGCCAAACAGATATTGGATCAAAAGTACCATCCCGACGGTTATAACATTGGCATCAACTGCGGAGAAGATGCCGGGCAGAGCATCATGCACCTGCACATCCATCTGATCCCCCGTTACCGGGGCGATCTGGAAAATCCCAAAGGCGGAGTGAGAGGGGTCATACCAGGGAAGCGGGGGTATTGAGCCTTACAAGCTTTGGAGAGGAGAGAAATGCGGTTGAATGATTTTCAGCAGGATTACCAGGCAGTAGATACGGCCAGCTTTGCCGAAGATTTATTTGTGGAACTTTTTGAAGAAACTTTTGGCCTGGATAAAATTCAGTATCTGATAAACGAATATCCCTGTCAGAATATCTACGGTGACAACTGCTACATAGACTACGCCTTAAAAACTGACCTCGATGCCTATGCCATTGAGATAGACGGAGAAAGCTGGCATAACCCTGCTCTGGTTTCAGTGGATAAATATCTGGATGATTTATTAAAACGCAATAGTCTCACCTATCTGGGATGGAAAGTATATATATGGACATATCGTCAGCTGGTTAATGAACGGGAAAGAATTAAATCTGAGCTGGTCCAGTTTCTGGGCCAAAGCCCGCATTTCAGAATCTACGATGACTACCTGCCTCGCCAGCACGGCGCGCTGATTTCACTGCGTCCTCATCAGCAGGAAACTTTGGACCGTTTACAGGAATTGCGTGGTGAATATAACAGTATGGCCTTAATTGCCGATGCCCAGGGTACCGGCAAAACTACCACCGCTGTATTGGACGCCCGCCGCCTGGGGTTAAGAACTCTGTTTGTTGCTCATACTCTGGAGCTTTTACAGCAAGCGGAAGCCAGCTTCAGGGAACTCTGGCCTGATGCCAGGGTTAGAATTATTGATGACTATTCCTCTCCCCTGGAAGGAGATGTATTGATCGCCAGCATTCAAGGCCTGCACAACCGTTTAAGCCAATTTGCTCCCGATCATTTCGGTTATATAATTATAGACGAAGCACACCATGCCGCCTCTCCCAGCTACCGCCAGGTCATCTCCTATTTTCAGCCTCAGTTTTTGTTAGGCCTGACTGCTACCCCCGAGCGCCATGACCAAGAATCAATAATGGAATTATTTCAGAATGAAGCCCATCGACTGGACCTGAAAACCGCAGTTGAAATCGGTGAACTGGTCCCCATCCGCTGTGTAAGAATAAAAACCAACATCGACTTTAGCAGTGTGCGCGTAAACGGCATTCGCTACAACTACCGCGACCTGGATAACTGCATCCACGTCCCCGAACGCAACCGGCTCATTGTTGAAACCTACCTCAGCCACGTACCGGGTCAAAAAGCGGTGGTTTTTTGTGCCAGCGTCCAGCATGCCGCAGAAGTAGCTCAACTCTTCCAGGAATCCGGTATCAATGCCCGACTGGTGGAAGGACGTATGAAAAAGCAGGAAAGAGAAGCCGTTCTAGATGATTACCGCCAGGGTCTGGTAAAAGTATTATGCGCCTGTGACATGCTCAATGAAGGATGGGACAGTCCGGAAACATCTGTACTATTCATGGCCCGGCCAACCCTTTCTAAAGTAATTTATCTGCAGCAGCTGGGTCGGGGAACCCGCCGGTCCGAGGATAAAGACGCCCTGCTGGTATTTGATTTTATTGATAATACGGTTCATCACAACCACTCCGTAAATCTGCACCGGCTGTTCCGCTCGCGGGAGTACCGGCCCGGCGCATTCGTACTGGCCCCGCAGGAAAAAATCGACGATGAAAAACGCCGCCTGCTACTTGGAGAAAAGCTGGACACGATTTTGCCGCACAACATTTTTGTCCGCGATTATGAATTAGTTGACTTGTTTGACTGGCAGGAAGAAATCAAAGAAATGATGTCATTGCACGAACTGGCCATGGAATTATATGTAGACGATACCACCGCCCGCCACTGGGTGGATGAAGCAAAAATCTCACCTGGGCCTGATTTGGAACTTCCCATGGGCAGAGTAATCCATCGCTATTTCAAACGCGAACGCCTCGACGATATCAGGGAGCAACTGAATATTCCCGCCCGCAAACAGGATGAAATCCGGGATGACTTCTTCAAATACGTGAAGGCCGGTCAAATGAGCAATTCTTATAAACCCGTAATGCTTAAAGGTATGTTAACCCTGGTCAATGACAATGGGCTGATGGAGTTAGGCGCTCTGGTCAGTTACTTCCGCAATTTTTACGAGCAGCGGGCTGACGCCGGTCTGCAGGTGGAAGTGCCTAATGCCGTAATCAATCGTGTCAAAGAAATGAGCGACTTTGATGTAGCCCGGCTAATGCTAACCATGCCCTTTGAAAAATTCGAGCGCAAATTCTTCCTGGAACATCGCAAAGATTTAAACCAGGTGGCTTTCGTACCCGCATTATGGAAGCGGCTTAGCGAGGAAGACAAAGCGGAATTGATTAGGATCTGTGACCGGCAGATTGAGAGGTATTATTCGAGTCGGTTGGCGGGGAAATAGTTATACCGATTAAAAACTTATCTGTTTCGGAGGGGTGGTTAAACCCAGTCCTTCTTCTCCGAACATAATAAAAAGCTCTTTATATCCGCTAATGTTTTTAATTATGTTTCACCTTATAGTACTTAAGAACTTCAAGAATTGCCACGTCGTTAGTATTACAATCCTGCTCCATGAAACGGTTTTTGGCAACTATAGCTTTAAGCGTCGCGCGTTGTTCATCAGTAAGAGCATTGAATTTTTGCCACCACTCATTGGTGAGGTCACACTCGTCTTCATAGTGCACCTCTTCCCCTTTAAGTTTGTAATACTGTTCTCTTTTGATTTTGTCATACTTATATCTATAAATTATCATTGTCTCAGGCATCCAGAGTATTTTCCGAAATTCATCAACATCGCATCCAAATGCTTCTTCAAAAAAGGTCCTTCCTTTACCAATCTTACCCTTGGTTGCATTTAAAACTGCTTGTATGGCACGAATGAATTTTCTATTCCAATGAACACCAATGTAATCACGATTATTAAAGTAATCAGGATCATCAATGGGATGATATTTCATTGGAAAAGAATAAATCGTCACACCAAGATCTTCACACAACTTAATGTTAATCTTCATTCTCTCGTATAAATCCTCTGGTTTATCCTTATAGTTATAAAGCAAGTAATTTGATAAACTCTTGATTTTATATTTCGCTGCTAATTTGACAGCATTAACATATATATCTCTCATTGAATAGTGGTCAAATGCTATTCTCAAAGGGCGGATGTTAATTTCAGACAGCTTTTTCATCTTCTCATCTGTAACAAGTCTTGCGTCCACACCTTGGTTGAAGTCAATATACCTAGCCTGAGTACTTCGCTTGAAATATTTTTCGTAGAGCGGTCGAGCTATTGTGTCAAACTCAAGGATTGATTTCCGCTTAGCGTAAACTGCATATAGTAAGTCTGCCTTTTCTCTTGCCAAGTAAAATTCAGCTTGCTCTTTCTCTGAAAGCCTCTCTGAAATTCCGTCATATAATTCAATCATCTTTTTCGTATACGCTCTAACATTGCGGCGTTCCTTTTTTGGCGCGCGAAGATTATTGATAGCGATTTCATACTCGCTTGGTGGTGTGTAAGTTGCCCCTAGTTCAAAACCGCAGTCCTTGATCTCGTCAATAATTCTATCGAAACACTCTGACGCAAACACGTTATTATCCATAAGCAACAGATCCTTCTGCGCTCCAAACATAGCGTCCGCTTTCTTAAGTTGAGGCTTAATTTCAATGTATTGGCGATATTGTGGCTCTAAGCACGGGACAGCACAAAAAGCGCAATGATTCGGACAGCCACGGGTCATATAGGCAAAATATGCATTGCTTGCTGGGTACTTATAGTCTATCTCTTCCAAAATAGAATAGTCTAATGGCAGCTCATCTATGATAACTTCGCTATCACTGTCCAGGATACCTGGCTCGTTAAGCAATCCTACAATTGGATTAATTCCCGTGTCTTCATAAATTTTATCCGGTAGTATACTCGAGGCTATACCACCAACTAATATTTTCCCTCTCTTTTTAAGGAACTTTTTTGCATAATTTATTGTGTCAATAGTTTCTCCCCAATAAAATGTAAATAAAGTTGTAACGCATATTACATCAAATTGAGGAAATCGTTCTTCTCTATACTTTTTCCTATACAGTTTGAGCAGCGATTCATATTCACTTCCTCTGAACCCTGGAATTGTATCTATAGGCGCATACTTCCCCGTTTTAATGAATTGAACCAATAGTGAAGTGTACTTGGCCTGTGCTGAATCACAAACTTCCAGAAGGTATTCTTCGCACAGAAGCGAAGCGGCAAACTCCTTAAGGTCCCCCTTGAAAAAGCGGACATCATTGCCCCTATCGCGATAGTAAGTTGCAAGTTTCATCAAACCCATCGGCGGGTATTTGTTTCTGTATTTTGGTTCAAGCAAAAGAATTTTTCCCATTATGATAGACCATCCTCGATTTTGCTTATTATCATTTCGGCTGTTTTGTTGTCGGTTGTCGAAACAATAATATCGAATATTTTTGAAATGAGTTTGCGCTCACTTCTAGTGTAAGCTGAAAGCTTATCCGTTCTGTATACTGGGCGGGCTGGTTTCGGTAGTTTTGCAGATGGCATTGTTGAAATAGGCTTTTGAGGATGTTCTTTCTCAATTCGCTTGATAACTTTAGCAAAGATGTCGTCGGCTTTTTCCTTTGTTTTAACAATTTTACTTTGTGCATCTTCTGCCTGTTTTTTAGCGACCTGAACTTTTTCATATTCAGTAGCACGGTGCTCTTGACTAACGAAACTTCCCTTTTTGTCTTTTTCGACAAACTCAGCCGCCTTGGCCTTATATGCATCGATTTTCCTATAAGCACTGTTGATCGTTGAACCGTCATAATAAATTTTGTGCAATTCCTCATTAAAGAAGCGGCTAAGTTCTTTTTCAAAATAGGTACGAGTAGGATTTTCTTTAAAATAGTCCCGCTGAGAATTAGGTATCAAATCTTTGGTTACAGCGAACACTTCCCCTACGAAATAGCTGTTTCCTCTATCTTCTTTAAACAGCTTCTGCAACGTGTCCTCACCGCCGATTTGAATGTTCTCTTTACGTAACCTAAGGCCACGCATTTGGTTTATCTTTGGGATAGCCTGCTTGAACTGGGTAAGACCTACCCACATCCACGCAAATAGATTGCCATCTTCGTCATAGAAATCTTTAAAAACTACATCGAATATTTCATCTATTTTTGTGTTATCAGCCTTTTTCAAAATAGTGCTATACTTCTTGAATACTGGTTCACCATCAAGCGTAATAGAATACTCATCAATATGATAGCCTATCTCTTTCGCATGCTTTTTTACTTTCTCTCTATAATGGAAAGTATTTTGATAAGGTACAGGAGCAACGAATGACAAATATTCCCTTATCTTTTTTGTATCAAGTAAATCCTCGTTTTCTTTGTTTATGCCAACCAACTCTACCTTAAAGAAATGAGCATTAATATCTTTCGTTTTCTTACTTCCGAATTTGTTTATAGCGTGAAGAACTTCGCTCGCCGTATGCTTTTTACCGCGCGAATTCTCGTCAAATAGTTGACGCATCGTCTCTGCGTCGCAACGCAGAAACGAAATAGTGCCTTCGCCCTTTACCGAGGACGTAAACACTAGCTCCTTGCAATAGGCAAGTCCACAAAGCCTACCTATTCCTCTGAATCCCTTGTTTTTACCTATTTGCTTGTCAGAATCTGCAATGTTACTGAGTATTCGCTTAAACTCGGACGCAGGAATACCAGTGGCGTTATCTTCAATGCTTATCGTACGCTGACTGAAATCAAGCCATATTTCAATTTTGCCTTCCCCTTCCCGGAGAAGACCTTCGTCGACCGCTTCATCGATTTGGTCGCATGAATTCTGTATGTACTCTCGATAGATAACCTTAGAATCTTGATACATACCTGTAGTCAGATTTTCAATGATGTAAGCCCCAAAGACATATTCATCTTGCATGGTTTTTCTCCTCATTTAAACTGCTTGTAAATTGGCTTAGGGAAACGGATTTTCAACAATGAACGGAACACCGGGTTCTGAATTAGATAATCGCCTTGCTCCAGGCGGGTAAGCATATTTTTGTAGGTGTTTGGCAGGCTTCCGTAATTCTTCGTAGACGTTTCAATCGAGTTTGTCCGTCCGTAGGCATGTGTCGCACAGTTTCCTGTGACACGGTCATGAATTGCGGAGCGGAACTGCTCGGCTCCAAACAAAATAACACCCAAGGAACGACCACGCTCTGTGACATCCAATAACTCACGGAGAATGGGGGAAGTCTTGGGGACGTCTTTCGAAGCATATTTATTTAACTCATCTATAAAAACAATTATCCTTGATGGAGGTGCGACATCAGTCTCCGCATCATATTCACCAAGTTTTAGATTGTATATCGTACGCACTGCATCGCCAAAAACAAAAGCTTGTTTGTCTTCCGGCAATTTTGCGATATCAATAACAACTACGTCGTTTTTACCAATTTTTTTTAGCTCATCGGCTAAGCGGCACTCATTTTTTTCAGGAACAACCCTGTTGGCAAACATTTCATCTTGAATAGCTTTGCGAACAATACGCTTAAACTTGCGCCAACTTAAAACCGAAATATCGTTGCTTCCTTTTTGCCCGGATCCCTTCTGCGAATTCTCGCTGACCTTGTCAATAAAATCTGCCCACGTTGATAGTCCCTTGAAGTCCGGGTCGTCTTCATCAATAATTTTACTGATGATGGATTCCATTGTTTGAGCAGGGTCGTCAATATTTGAAAACATCATTTCGATGCTTTCTTTATCGTTCGAATATACATACTTGTATTTTTTTAACTGACCATCTTCCATATAACGCGCAACATCACTTTTGGGGAGATACGTGCTTTGCTTAGCTGAGTTGCTGTCGTAATATGGAATGAAGTATTTCACATTTTTAAACGGTTCAGGGGACAAACCTAAAATCTTATACTCAACAAGGGTTTCTTCTTTAGCATTTGGCTTATCATTTATAAAATCGTTTTCTCTATCAATTGCCATAAGATCGCAGCCTTTGACGTTGAAAATAACAAAAGCAATACTATTATCAGTATCTGTCAATCTAATATACTGGTCTTGAATCGCCTTCATCAAAAACATAGCGTATGATGTTTTTGATGCAAGCCCTGAAATTCCCGAGATGTTGAGATGTGCGCCCTCAGGGCCCAGTATGAACTTTGAATTTAGATTGACTGGCAATATAACTTCGTTTTCTGTACCCTCATACATTTTCAGTGAACCGCATACAAGCGGATTTTGAACCTTATCTAATCCCAGAGCAATATTGATTTCTTCAGCTGTAGCTAAGTAAACTTTAGCATTGTTGTGAACGGGAGTATAAAGATTATCAGTGTTGAAAGAAACTGTAGCTTCCGCATAATTCATGCCTACACGCAAAGTTGGTTCGTCTATTTCAACATCGCCGAAATCACTGGAAATGAAATTAGTCAGGAAACTTTGTGCATCAGTAATGTGGGATATGTTTTCTATAACTCCAAAGGTAAACGATTTGTTTATGTGTTCAACTTTAACGATATCGAAAGCATGAAGCTGAAGATTAGCATCCGTCCAAAAATTGAACTTATCCATAGTTGTAGGCGTTTTTTCTGTAGCCAACACTCGTCCGATAAGTTTGTTCATTTTTATCTCCCCTTTAAAATAAATGTAAAAAGCTGGCTGTACTAAGATATTTGGATTTGACAAATGACTCTGTCAAGTATATCGGGTAGATATGGTTTGCCCATCTTAAATCCGAGCCATAACATACAGGATTCCGTTCGTTGACTAGGTATGCGCTCAATGTGTCAACCAGTTCACTGTTCATACCTTCACTCACTTCCTCGTCCGTAACGAGTATTTTTTCAATTTTAAGGATTCCATCAAAAGGCGATCGCGTTCTTTGTTGGTCCCGTAGTCTTATATACCAAACGGCAAATTGTACGTCACCTAGGTAATCTGGATTTTCATAACAAGCCACAGGTGTTCTGTGGTAAAGAGGCAAATCGGCAATAAACCCTGGATTGGGTTTTCCATTTAGGTCCAAACAAACCTCGGGATTAAAATTTTTTGAAGCCCCTAAAACCCAGCTATAGTTATTTTTAAAAGTTTGGTAGCTTTTCTTATCCGCCTTATCCTTATGGGTAGGTCTATATTCCAATGAACCATCTTTAACAAGGTAGTTATCCTGATTTAATTTACCTTCTCGGACAAGTTCAGCAACAAGCTCTTTTTCACGTTCAATCATCTTACCCTGAACACAAGCTGTCGCTCTATCTTCAAATTTCATTTCTTCATTCTTCGATGTTTTATAGGGAAGTATGGCACTGAACTCTACTCCAAGCCTTTTTAGTTCCTCGCACTCATTAAGTTTTTTAGTGGTTGCTTGAAAAAATCCTGGTTTTCCCCCAGCATTAGCAATATCAGGCATTGAGAGAAAAATTTCTTGCTTAAACTTTTCAGGTACCATTCTTCCATCTACACGTCGGCAACACCCAACGCCAATTTGACCAGCGATTATTGGGAAAATCATACTTCTACTTCCATCATAATAGGCTCTATCATCCACTTTAAACACACGACGTGAACCGTCAAGAAAATAGCTTAAAATCTGGTAATTTTGCTGAGAGATTATCTTACACAAACGGCTAAGATCAATATATTTCGTATGCCTTGTGGTCTCGGCAGTCTTTTTCCATACAATTTGATTGTTTCCATAATCAATAGTTGGCCGTTCAGTTACATCCAAACTGTATTTATGTGCTTTATAGCTCTTACCACCAGTTTCCTCTGTAAGGATATCTCGTATTTTCACATGAGGTCTGCCGCTTTCGTTTCGGTTTGTCATCAGTTTTGCCTCCTGATGTAAATTCAATATACTTGGATTATTTAACTCTCAATCAGGATATTACGTCTTTCCACAATTAGATATATTTCCCCTTTTTATATTCAACTTTTAATACTTTTTGAATCTCCCCCTTACCCAACCACCAATTTATTTGTCTTCCTCAAGTATTTCGCAGGAATTGGTCGGTGCAGTTTCCAGGTAATATTCATAGGCCTGGAGCCCTCATGCTTGATGTAATCGGCTAGGCCTAGGAATGTGTAGGGTGCTGTTCCGGCCATATCAGTTTTGAATTCGCGCACAAACAGCAGCACCTTACTATCATGCTGGCGATGGTTGATATAGCGCTGCCCGGTTGGGGATGTGTTTGCGGTTGTACTCTGGCTCTGCCAATGAAACAGCCATTCATTTATGGAATAGTCGTTATACATGGTGGTCGGGGAATAGTCTTTGTCAGATTTATTCAGGGTTACAAAGAAGATGTCGGCACTTTTTTCCGGCAGATACTTCACGCCTTCACGAACTGTTGCCGGCTTCATAAAATCCATAGCCACCAAAACCTGATCGCGTGTATATGTACAATGTAAATCCAGCGGACAATCAAAGCCAAGAGCAACCGGCTCATCGATAAAATCAATTCGATCAAGATTATACTGCAATAGCTCCACCAACTCCGTATACATTACTGGACTATTCTTTATTTGCATTAATCCATCCTTTAGATTATTGAAACCGCATTCCTCAAATGGCTTTTGCCATACTGTAAATTGAAACATCTGCAACATTCGTTGTTCGGCTCCTGTCAACGTTTCCATATCGACATCCTCTATGTGAGAGAAAATATGTAACATGAAGTTAATCCAACGCCTGGAATCAATGGCACAAATACGCGAGAATGCTTTTGTCATTGTCTCTTCTATTTCTTCCTGGAAATCTTCTCTCACATTTGCTAATACACATAGCCTTGAAAAGCTGCCGCATTTATAAATATTGCGCACATTCAGATGATAATATGTTGTAAAATTAGCGAGTGTCAGCAGCAATCCGCTGTCTTCGGTGAAAGTTGCCAAGCGTGATACTAATCCTGCCCTTACTCCATAAGAACTGCGGATGTTATTTAATATATGTTCTGCGGCCTTGCGCTCTAATTGGATATAACAACCTTTGGGTAATGAAACAAAACCGTCTTTTATTTCTCGCTCAACGCTTTTATTGGTATTGGCAAGCAAGGCAGCAAATTTGTCTTCGAAATTATACTTTTTATTCGCCTGGCCGATAAAATCCAGAACAGTCAGGCATTCTTTGTCTTCCGCTAGACGCAATCCCCGTCCAAGCTGCTGTAAGAAAATCGTCAAACTCTCAGTGGGACGTAAGAATAATACCGTATTGACCTCGGGTATATCGACTCCTTCGTTATAAATATCCACCACAAAAATAAAGCGGATCTCGCTTTTGACCAGCTTTTGCTTGGCAGTGTCGCGCACATCATCATGGGATGTCCCCACCAAAGAGATGGAAGGAATACCATGTTGATTGAAAAAATCCGCCATAAATTTAGCATGTTCGACCGACACACAAAAGCCCAATCCTTTAACTTCTTCCAGATCAGTCACATATTTTTGCAAGGAACTAATAATATATTGAGCTCGTCTGTCCGCTATTGCTCCGCCAAGGGTATAGAGATTACTCAGTTCGGTTTTGTCATATCCGCCCCGGGACCATTTTAAATCACTTAAATCAACGGTGTCGGTTACGCCGAAGTATTGGAATGGACATAGTAATTTACGGTCAATGGCTTCCGGCAAACGAATCTCGGCGGCAATCCGGTTATCAAAATAATCCAGAATACTTTTGCCGTCCATCCGTTCTGGAGTAGCAGTGAGCCCCAGCAAAATCTTGGGTTTGTAATAGGTCAACGGTACTTGATAGGAATTGGCTGCTGTATGGTGAGATTCATCAAAGATTATGTAATCATAACAATCCGGTGAAGTTTTGGTATGAAGTTCTTGCGAATGAAAGGTCTGAACAGATATAAATAAATAATCTAAACTGTCCGGCCTAGAATTACCCACAAATAAGTCACCGAAATTAGGATCTTTTAAAATTCCTCTAAAACAAGCTATACTTTGTTTTAAAATTTCTTCACGATGAGCGATAAAAAGTAATCGACAAGGTTTATCCGGATTCTCTTTGCGGAAGCGTTTATAATCGAAGGCTGATATAACCGTCTTGCCAGTGCCGGTGGCTGCCACGATCAGATTTTTATAATAACCTCTTACTTTACGTTCCGCTTCCAGCTTTTCGAGAATCTCCTGCTGGTAGGGATAAGGAGTGATATCAAAAGTGAACAAGTTATTATCCTGATTGCCATGATATCTCTCAGCTCTTATGGCCTGCGCAAGTCGTTCCTTTTTATCCTCGCTATATTCTTCAAACTCGGATGAGTTCCAATAGCTCTCAAAAGTCGCATCGATTTTGCGAAGCGTCTCCGGTAAATCTTTGGCAGTAACTTTCACATTCCACTCTAAGCCACTGGATATAGCTGCATTGGAAAGATTGGATGAGCCCACATATGCTGTGGTAAAGCCGGTTTCACGATAGAAGACATAAGTCTTGGCATGCAATCGAGTACGCTTAGTATCGTAAGAAACTTTAATGGTCGTATTAGGCAGTTGACGTAATTCCTCAATGGCTTTGGTATCGGTTGCTCCCATATAGGAAGTGGTAATAATCCGTAGTTTACCACCATGCTGGGTAAAGCTGCGCAATTCCTCAATGATTAAACGCAATCCGCTCCATTTAATAAAAGAAACCAGCATGTCAATCCGGTCCGCTGAAACGATCTCCTTTTTTAGCTCCGTATACATACTGGGTTCATGAACAGCCCCAGTAAACAGTGAACTCTGCGCAATAGATGTTTTAGGTCTTACAACTTCCGCATTTTCATTGACAGCGTAAATAGTATTCTGTCTGTTCAGAATAGCCAGAAGTAGTTGGGCACGCTGGTCAACGGTTAAGCCATCGAAATCATTTTCTTGGGTTTCTGCATTAATTATTTGTACAATTTTATTGGCCAGGTTGATCTGCTTATCAATGTTTCCATCTTTGTCCTTAACGTTTTCCAATCCTTTTTCGATGATCTCGGTTAAATATTTTGCCAAGACCTTGGATGCTTCTGCCTTATCGATTGGCGCAACAGATTTTACCTGGTCGGTTGACTGGTCCATCTCCCGACCCAGGTCTTTATTGATTACCTGTTCGTATAACCCCGGTTTTAGCATAGATTCAACTCCATTAATTTTTTCACGATAGGAAAATCTGCTTCAGCCCAATCCAATGTGTTCAGATCCTCTGGCTTGACCCATTTATGATTTACGTGTTCTTTGCGGACAAAATCCTGCGAGTCTACATGACAAATGTAACTATGCATTGTCAATGCAAAATCTGGATAAGTATGATCCACCGTCATAAAAAGATCCTCATCAGCAACTTCGACGGATATGTTCATTTCCTCATATATCTCCCGTTTCAAAGCCCCGGTTTTTGTTTCTCCTGATTCAATCTTTCCCCCCGGGAACTCGTATTTATAGGAGATATATCTTTGTTCTGATTTACCGCGCTGCATACATAAGATCTTGGAATTATTAATAATAATTGCAGCAACAACTTCAATGCGCTTCATAGTTATTTCCTATACCTCAAACTGATTTTTTAATACCTAAATCTTAAATATTCTCTCTTTTCCCTATATATTCCTGCTTATTATAAAGCATCCCCAATCAACTGGAACTACTTTCACCAAAACGATTAAGATTAAAAGCTTGCTACGATTTTTATCTCTAATAATAAGAGGGCACACCATAAAAAATGCCCCATCATTTCTGACCGGGCATTAATGCTTTATAGATGCTTCCGTTATATCTCCACTTTGGTTATCTTTACATCCTTTACAGTCAGGTACTGGTCCTGGACCCATTCATAAAACGGTACCGGGGAATAGGCGTCTTCCCCTTTTTCGATTGCCCTTTTCGCTGCCTGGGGGTAGTAATAGTCATTAGTAAATTCAGTTATCATGAGAATTTCATCATCCATCTCAGCAACCAAGGGCACACACTTTCCGGGTTCAATATGGTCAGCATAAACAACTGCTTCCACGCGCTCACCTCTCCTTACTATCGCTTCACAGTCAATGTTTCTTTTCAGCCATTTGGCGAATTTTGCCGGGGTCACGTTTTTGGGGGTTTTTGTTGTCATTTAGTATTCCTCCTTTTTGATAGTTGGTTAGTTGGTTAACATGGGATGTAACATATGGGGACGGGGCCGGCGTTTCCCTTCGGCCTCCGCTCCGCTGCGGACGCCAGAAGACCCGCCTGTGCCCTATAGGGTATCCCCAATGTCACATCCTGTGCACTGTTTTCTTCACAGTTCCAGGATTCGGTCGATGAGGTTTAGGCTTACTGCCAGGACGAACCATTTGTCTGCCTTGTCGTCGGGATCGTGGTTTTCGATGATGAGCTTTTCTTCCAGGGCGCGAAGGACCAGATTTCTTTTCCAGTCTTCTTCTGTATCAATGCCGGGCAGGGGCCAGGGGAATTTGTTTCCGGGGCAGACGGTCTGGAAAACATCCCGGTGTCTTAATACTTTTAAAGGCTTACCGTATTGATCTTCCAGGTAACTGATCAGGGACAGCAGGGCTTCAATCTGTTCTATTTCCGGTTCCTGGCTTACAAAGTTTCCGGTCAGGCAGATACCGATACTGTCATTATTGACTTCGTTTCCGGCATGGGCGCCGATCTTGTTTAATGGTCTTCCTCTTTCAATAGTGCCGTATTT
>JAAZFJ010000099.1 GCA_012511795.1 Syntrophomonadaceae bacterium | reverse complement strand
GGCACGTAACAGCCCTTGGCGATGCAAGATGCTTCCGCATGCCAAGGGCTGTGTTCTTCTACTTATAGACCAGTGTTATTCGGGGAACTCTACTAATAGACCAGTTGTCTTTCCTAAATACCGTTGGATTTATTTGTTGGGAGAAAAATGGGATTTGGTCGGTAAAGAAACCAATTTCTAAAGGCGGGTTCTCTTCGACAAGTCCAATAGCATATACTGTATAAGCGTTTCTAGGTTTAACTTTCATAGTTCCTGAAGCTAGAACGGTGTCATCGTCATTGCCTATACGCAGTTGCAAAATGTAGGTTCCAGGTTCAATTATTTCAAATTCCGTTACCTGACTGTATCCTACATCATTAAATAAGGTGACTCCGCCCTCAATGGCAAGATCAATATTGGGTGCCGTTGGTGACAAGTTTGTTAAACGGATAAGGGCATCATCATTATCCCTGGGTGATACGCCAAATAATATAGGCAGCAAACTGATATCAGGCAAAGTCCCAATGATAGGTATAGTGATCATTTCACTAGGGGGTATGTTTAGTTCTGTTTCAAGCAGCGGAGTGGAGTCTTCACCAGCAGGAAATACCTGAATTTGCATATTGCCTGGTCCTACCACCAGGTATTCGCTGGTTTCATTATAAGCTAAGCTTTCCAGTACGAGATTCCCATCAGTGTAAATGTCTATAGCCTGGGTTCCTGGAGACGCATGCAAGAATCGGATAAAGGAATTTATGGTCGGCACTATATATCACACACCCTATTAGATAGTTTGCTACAGTGTATTCATAATATGTGCAAAAGGTTCCTATTTGGGGTATAATAATATGATGCTATTATGAGTATAAGACGTGTTACTGTTACCGATATTGCTTGGAATGCCAACCATCTATACATCAAAGCCGCTTACCTCGAGAAACTTTCTTGGCCATAATTATATTTATCATGGGTATTTGCGAGGCACAGCGCTCCAAAGACCCGTATTGACATATAAAAGATTTCAAAAACCCGGAGGAAATATTATGTACAAAATAAATGACCATGTTGTATACGGTTTGACTGGAGTATGTCAGATCACCGATATTCAGAAAGACAGCATAGATGATGAAGAAAAAGAATACTATGTCCTGCACCCCGTTTTCAGTGATAACATGACTATCAAGATTCCGGTAGATAATGTGAACGCCAAAATGAGAAAAGTCATCTCTAAAGAAGAAGCCTTATCACTGATAGCCACCATGCCAGATCAGGAAACTGCTTGGCTAAAGGATAACCGTGAAAGAAGCGAAGCCTTTAAGACTGCCCTTAAGACCGGAAAAAGTGAAGAGTTGGTAAAACTGGTTAGGACGATATATATAGAGAAAGAGGAAATGGCAGCTATCGGCAAAAAATTATCCAAGAGCGATGAAGAAATATTGAAGGCCGCCGAAAAACAACTTAATGAAGAAATTGCAATTGTCTTAGACATTCCCCTCGACAAAGTGGTGGAATATATTATTAGCCACGTACCAACTGCAGAATAAAGGGGCTAAAAGATTCTCGTGACTTAATATCTGCAGGGGGCGCCCCTCCCCCACCTAAGCATTTAGGGATTCAAACCGTTGCCTAAAACCGTATGCTGCTGAGATGCCACATGTAAAACGCCCAATCATTTCATGCTCTGACTGCTCACTGACAGTCTCCTTTCTATTCCCCATCTCTAATAAAAACGTAATTAAGTTAACGGGGATCAACCTGTTGCGGCCTTTTTCACAAGCTGTCTTAAGCCGCCTAATAATGGGATAGGCAAGCTTGTCAATCGAAATACAATCTGGTATTGTTACCATGACATAATATATAAAAACGAATAATAGAATATTATGACGATTAAAGTTCTAGAAGAAGATGGAGAGAATAACAATGCCAAATACCCCGCATTTTGAATTATCCAATGTAATGGATGCCATGATTGAAAATCCGAACATGTTTTTCGCAGTGGTTAATGCTGAGGGTAAACTTATAAGTATTAGCCAGACGCTCCTGGATCTGCTGGAAATTGATCGAGCACAAGCTCAAGGTAAGCACATTCTCGATGTGATACCGGATGGCAAATTACCTGAGGTTTTAAGAACAGGACGCATCGACGATGCTGACGTTTTATGGGTTAATGGCCACAAAACCATTGTAACCCGGGTGCCAATTATGAAGAATGGTGAAATAGTGGGAGCTGTATGCAGCAGTTTGTTTATGGATATCGCTACTGCTCAGGAACTGGTAGATAAATTTAATGCCCCAGGACCTGAAACAGATCTTGATATCGTTATAAATGAGTTAATTGACAGTCCCTCTATCGGATATATCGTCATCGACTTAAACGGAAAGATAACCGACATAAACCAAACTTATCTTAATGCCATCGGTAAGAAAAAAAGGGAAGTCATCGGGCATCCTATAAAAGAAATAACTCCCCATTCAAGACTTCCTGAAATCATGGAGACGGGAAAGATTGACACCGTTGATGTCTGGACAGTTAATAACCGCAGTATGCTAGTAAACCGGTTACCGATCAAAAACAACGGGAAAACTGTGGGTGCTATCGCTCATACGCTGGTTCTGGATACCACGGTACATCAATTTCTTCTAGATAAATTACAGGAAACCGATGACGTTGTTTTCGAAGGACTAATTGAGAACCCCCATACAGGATATCTGACTGTAAATAAAGATGGCATTGTAACCTTAATCAACAAAACCATGGCCGATGCCCTTAATCTCAAAACATCAGAAGTTATCGGTAAGTATATTCGAGATGTAATTCCTAATTCTAAACTGCCGGAAATACTGGCTACTGGCAGAACTGATCGAACTGATATATGGTCGATAAGCCCCGGTCATGATATCCTTGTGAACCGTATGCCGATATTAAAGGATGGGCAGATAATTGGAGCTATAGTTCACAGCGTAATTATGGACATGGCGGAAGTCAAGGATCTGATTCAAAGGTTGCAGGATACCCAGCAGGAATTGAATATTTATAAAGATGTGGTTTCCTCAATTTATAGGGCTAAGTGGAACTTTGACCATTTAATTGGCCAAAGCTATGATTTTTTGAATATTGTAGCCATGGCCAAACAGTTTTCTCAAACTTCATCTACCCTATTGATTACTGGTGAAAGTGGTACTGGCAAAGAATTGTTTGCTCAGGCGATCCACAATGCCAGTCCGCGTAGCTCTGGACCTTTTATTCGCATAAACTGTGCTGCCTTACCAGAAAACTTGTTGGAATCTGAATTGTTCGGCTACAGCGAAGGAGCTTTTACGGGAGCTAAAAAAGGCGGTAAACCTGGTAAGTTTGAGTTAGCTAACGGCGGAACTATTTTTCTTGATGAAATCGGTGACATGCCGATGAGTATGCAGACCAAGATGCTCACTGTCCTACAAGAAAGAGTTATCGAAAGAGTGGGAGGTACTACCCCTATTCAGATTAATGCCAGAGTGATAGCTGCTACTAATAAAGATTTAGAAGAAATGGTGAGGAATCAAGAATTCCGGGATGATCTCTATTATCGCCTAAATGTAGTTCAGTTAAAACTTCCTCCGTTAAGAAGACGCATGGACGATCTCCCCTTACTGACGGCCGACCTTATTAATAGGCTCAACATAAGATTGGGAACTTCAGTACAGAGAATATCCGATGAGGCCATGCAGTTGTTAAATACGTATTCCTGGCCAGGAAATATCCGCGAATTGGAAAACATCCTTGAAAGGGCTATAAACCTTGCCCAAATGAATTCACGAATCATTATTGAACCTGCTGATATCCCATCACTCTACGACAGCACTCCGGAATTCCCGGTTGAATTCAAATCTATGCCCGAAAGAATTGATGATTTGGAAAAACACCTTATCATACAGGCTTTAGAAAATGCCCAGGGCAATAAAACGCAGGCTGCTCAACTTCTGGGCATCCACAGTTCGGCATTATACCGAAAAATAACCAAGTATGATCTAAGTTAGCGTTTGCTTCAATCAAAAACTAATTTACTAAGGGCGATTTTTATTATCGCCTTTTTTTTATTACTTTTGAGTCGTATAGAAGAAAACGTCTTGGCCGTATGCACCATTTTTCACATATTTGCAAAAGGACTCTCCTATTATAGGAAAATGGCCTATTTCTCCATGATATCGGCATTCTTAAGATCCCTATTACTAAAAGTAATTTCTCATTATCACAAAGTTACACATATTTCGACATAATATCTATCCGGCGGTAAATCTTCTGGATCAGGCACGATTGGGGTTTCTAGATTAATTTCCTCCAAGTGGCACAAAAATTGCTTTAAATTATGAAAAGGTTGATGGTTGAAACTATGAAAGAAAAGGAGTGATATTCGAGAATGAAGTACGCGGCAGAGTATAAAGAAAAATTGATAACTGCAGATGAAGCCGCTCTAGTAGTTAAATCCGGTAATTGGGTCCAGATGGGCGAATTTGTAATGCAACCCAAAGATTGCGATGCTGCCTTGGCTCGACGCAAAGATGAGCTCCAAGATGTGAAAATTCGCCTGACCACCATGAGCTGGCTGCCCGAAGTGTGCAGAGTTGATCCCCAAGGGGAGCATTTTATCATGAATGACTGGCACTTTTCGGCTACTTCGCGGCAGCTTATGGACATGAATCTATGCTATTACATTCCCCTTAATTATCATGAAGCAGGTTCTCTCTATGAAGAACTGGAGGTTGATGTTAGTTTTCAGCCAGTAACCTCTATAGACAAAAATGGTTTTTTCAATTTCAGTACTTCCAATTCTATGGCTTCTTACAGTACCAGTAAGGCCAAAAAACTCGTAGTGGAAGTAAACAGCTCAGCGCCAGTATGTTTGGGCGGCATGGGTGAATCAATTCATATTTCAGATGTGGATTATATTGTGGAAAGCAGTAGCAACCCGAAACTATTAAGTATCCCCTCTGCGCAACCCACTGAGGTAGATAAGAAAATAGCTGCCCTCATCATGGAAGAAATGGTGGATGGTACATGTTTGCAGTTGGGTATTGGTTCTATGCCTAATACAGTGGGAACTTTAATATCTCAATCAGACCTGAAAGACTTAGGTGTGCACACAGAAATGCTGGTGGATTCCTTTGTAGATATGTATGAAGCCGGTAAGATTACCGGCAGCCGAAAATCTATTGATAAGGGCAAAATGGTTTATACATTTGCTATGGGCACTGACAAGCTCTATCAGTTTCTTGACCACAATCCAGTTTGCGCCAGTTATCCGGTTCATTACTGCAATGATCCCTATATTATTGCCCAGAACGATAATGTTGTAGCCATCAATAATGCCCTGGAAGTTGATCTTTATGGACAGGTAGCTTCTGAAGCCTCCAACGGACG
>JAAZFJ010000098.1 GCA_012511795.1 Syntrophomonadaceae bacterium | reverse complement strand
CGCCGGCTGATCTGATATGTGGTGGAAAGAAATGCACAGGAAGCGGAGCGGGCGAAATAGGTGATTGCGTGGCTTTATCCGGCAATGTGCTGCTTAATTTTGATTATGCAACCATGGCCAGGGTTCTAAAATCCCCTAATGCAATGTTTACACAAGCTTTGGAAAAATCTATGCGCAATAATATGTGCACTGTGGTTGACTTTGAATCAGATCCGGTTCCTCATGATCTGGTTACAGACTGGTTATGCGGGGCATTTGAAAAGGTATTTGGCGAATTACAGCCAGTTGAGATAGATGACGAACTGAGACAGCAGGCTCTGGCGTTAAAAGAAGTACTTACTGCTCCGGAATGGCTGCAGAAACCCGGGCGAAAGAGAACTGATCGCCGTGTGAAGATCAAGGAAGGTGTTTACCTGAACCACGTGAAACGCGGCCCAAACGAGTATATTATTCAGACCAGAGACGATCAGATAGAGGAGTTCTATGTTTTAAGAGATGGAGAAACTCACCGGGAAAAGGCTTATGAAGGACAGCCATATGACAGCTTTTAATCTGAATTTTCGGATTGGCGCCCGAGATTGCTTAGAGGCTGATCCTAATGAACGGAGGAAATAACGGATGAGTAATAAGAATTATGAGTTTCCGAGTGATTTGCTTTACAATCGCCAAAATTATTGGCTGAAAAAGACGGAAGGCAGAGTCCGGGTGGGCCTCAGCGATTATGGTCAGAATACCGTAGGTGATGTGCTTTATTTGGAACTGGGGCAAGAGGGACAAAAGCTACAGCAGGGAGAAGAATTCGGCTCCATTGAAGCCGGTAAATGGGTGGGCACTCTACAGGCACCAATCAGAGGCAGGATAGCTGCTGTACACGATGAATTGTCCGGGAAGCCTGCAGCAATCAATAATAGTCCCTACCAGAGTGGATGGCTATACGAAATGGATAACGTTGATGAGAGTCAATTAAAGGGTATGATGGACGTTAATGAATATCGTGCCTGGGTCCAAGAACAAATCAAGTTGGAAGAACAGGAATGTCAATATAATGGCTGATAAATGGAGATTGCTTGATTTGGGTCACTTAACAGCGGCAGAAAATATGGCCTTGAATCGGGTCATATTGGAATGCCGAAGTGAAGACTTGATCCCGAATACCATGCGATTTCTGCAGTTTCGGCCCCATTGTGTGAATTTGGGATATCATCAATCAGTGGAACTGGAAGTTGAAGAAGAATATTGTCGGGCACATGGACTGGATATTTCCCGTCGCATCACCGGTGGTGGCAATTTGTACTGGGATGAGAGCCAGCTGGGCTGGGAAATTTATGCCCTGCGCAACACACCCGGTATTCCTCGTCAGTTGGAGGCACTATATCAGCGCATTTGTGAGTGTAGTGTGGCCGGGTTAAGAAAGCTTGGCATTGAAGCGAGGTTTAGGCCTAAGAATGATATAGAAGTTGGCGGTCGGAAAATAAGCGGAACCGGAGGAAGCGAGTTTGGAAACGCTTTTCTCTATCAGGGAAGCTTGTTGACTGATTTTGATGTAAACACCATGTTGGCTGCCTTAAAGCTGCCGGTGGCCAAACTGGATGATAAGGCTGTGAATTCTTTCCGCAGTCGGGTGATATGCCTGAAAGAAATATTGGGTGACAATATGCCTGACCTAGCTGTTATAAAGAAAGCCATGGCAGCAGGCTTTGAGGAGATTCTGGGCATAACCCTTGAAATGGGTAGATTAACACAGGACGAAGAAAAACGGCTAGCAGAAGTTTTGCCATATTTTCAGTCAGAAGAGTGGATCTATGGCGGTCGCGAAATTCAGGACAATAGGCTGAGAGTGATCGACTACAAAGTTACCGGCGGGTTGATTAGGGTATCAGTACGAGTGGATAAAGAACGCGAACTGCTGAAAAGCGTATTTATAACAGGAGACTTCTTTGTTTATCCGCCCAGGGCGATTTTGGATCTGGAAGCTATCTTGAAAAACAGTTCCATTGATGAAGATAAAATTAGAAACAAAGTATATGCTTTTTTTGATGAAAACAGTGTACGAATTCCCAACATGGATGCCGAGGACTTTGTGATGTCTATACTGACAGCTGTCTGGGAGGAAAAGGTTGAAAATGCAGAAGTATGATCTGGTGGTAGTTGGCGCCGGGCCGGCTGGCAGTTGTGCTGCAGCTGAAACAGCCAAAAAAGGAGCCCGGGTATTGCTCATCGAGAGAAAAGCAATGGTAGGCTCACCGGTGCAATGTGCCGAGTATGTTCCTAGGCAAATAAAGCGCTATGTAAATATTTATCCGGAAATGACTGTGCAAAGAACCGAACAATTGCACACATACATCAATGACGAACTCTGCTCGAATTTAAGTGCGCCAGGTTATATCCTGGATCGAGTGATGTTTGATAGGAAACTAGCCGAAGAAGCAGTAAACTGTGGCGTTGAGCTTTGGACAAAGGCTAGAGCCATAGAAAAAATAGAGAATAGTGTCCGAGTTGTGGTGAAGGGGGAGACCAAGGACATTGAGTGCCGCTATATCATTGGTGCTGACGGCCCGCGCTCAACAGTGGGTGCCTGGATGAACAGCCAAAATGAACATTTTATGCCGGCTGTTCAATGGACTTTACCACTCCGGGAAAGCCGAGATAATACGGAAATCTACTTTGATGCCGAATATGTGGGCGGATATGCCTGGATGTTTCCTAAGGGCCGATTTGCTAACGTGGGAGTAGGAGTATGTATGGAATCTGGTGCAAAGCTGACTGAATTGCACCAGCGTTTTATCCGCAAAATGGTTACAGCAGGTGTTATCAAAGATGAACTACCTATATATAAAACCGGTGGAATTGCACCGGTAGGCGGACCATTGCCAAATTCGGTGTACGAAAACATGCTACTGGCCGGTGATGCAGCAGGGCAAACTCACCCGGTCAGTGCTGGTGGAATCATGAATGCCGTTATATGTGGACGCTTGGCTGGTCAGGCTGTCGCTGAAGCCCTGAAAAAGGATGACATTGCCTGCTTAAGTGGATACGAGACAGCTTGGAGAAAGATTTTGGGTCGTCATTTGGATGAGGCGACAGCACAGCGTCGCCGGTTGGATGAAAAATGGACCATGGAGTCGCCAGCCTTTGCTGATTTGATTCGTGAAACTTGGTTGGCTTTTGCTTAATATTGGAGGTAATAATGATGACGCAAGAAGTTAAAGAAAGTCCGCAGTGGGTGCAAACCAGCTTGGCAGGGGCGATGTGTTTGGGATTAGAACCTGGAAAATTTCTTCGTGATGCCCGTTCAACCTGCTTAAATATATTACTTACCTATGAAAGAGGTTGCAAAGCTGCCTGCAGTTACTGTGGCCTGGGGCGTAGCAGGGTCAATATAACAGATCAGACGTTTATTCGGGTAAAATGGCCCACCTATAGCATGGAACAAATCCTGCAACAACTTAAACTTGAACATCATCCCTTCAAACGGATATGCATATCCATGACCACGAACCGGGGATGTGTTGAGGACAGCGTGACCATTTGCAGACAGCTTAGAGAAAATACAGATATACCTATTAGTGTATTGGTGTCACCTACCGTAATGAAGGGCAAGGAAGATTTGCAGAAATTGCATGATGCCGGTGCAGATCATATCGGCATAGCGGTCGATACTGCTACTGACGAGCTGTTTGATAAGCACCGGGGCAAAGGCGTAAATGGCCCGCATAAATGGGAGAAATATTGGAATCTGGTTGAAGAAGCGGTGGAAGTATTTGGTCCTATAAAAACAGGAGTTCATTTTGTGGTAGGTTTGGGTGAAACTGAAAAGGAAATGGTCACAAGTATTGATCGGGCTTATAAAATGGGGGCAATGTCACATATGTTTTCTTTCTATCCAGAGCCAGGAAGTATGTTACAAGATCATCCCCAGCCCCCCATGGAGCAGTACCGGCGCATTCAGTTGGCTCGTTATCTCATTAATGAAGGAATAATAAGCGGTAATCAGATATCTTTCAATGATCAGGATGAAATCATTGAGTATGGGGTGGACATTCAAAAATACCTCAATGAAGGATTGGCTTTTATGACCTCAGGTTGTCCGGGCATAGATGGTCAAGTGGCCTGTAATCGTCCTTTTGCCAATGAAAGAGTTAATCAAGCCATGCGCAATTATCCCTTTGTGCCGGAAAAAAGTGATATCGACATTATAAAAACCCAAATGGGAGATCAGGTGCAAATCCATGGATAAGCAGACATGGAGTAATGGACGGCAAATATGTTTTGCAGTACCTTCCGCCAAAAAGTACAAAAACAAATACTACGCTAATCATCCCAATAGATTT
>JAAZFJ010000097.1 GCA_012511795.1 Syntrophomonadaceae bacterium | reverse complement strand
TTTCCTGTCCATTAGTCCAGCGGATTTTTCGGGTAGTGGTATCAAGGGTTTGAAACAGCCGCATATCTGCTTCCACTTGCTGCTGCCCACTGGTGTGGCCTCTGGTACAAAGAATATTAAAAAGACTTGATTTGCCAGCATTGGTATAGCCCACTAAGGAAACCGTCTTGATTCCAGAGCGCTGTCGCTGTCTGCGATGCAAGTTCCTTGTATTACGTATCCGTTCCAGACGTTTTTTGATTTCATTTATACGCCCGCGTATATAGCGGCGATCCATTTCTAGCTTTTGCTCACCTGCCCCGCGGGTACCAATACCTGCTCCAAGCCGGCTAAGTTCCTTTCCTTTGCCAGTCAGGCGAGGCAGACGGTATTCCAAACTGGCCAGTTCCACCTGCAGTTTACCTTCATGAGAGCGAGCCCGCTGTCCAAAAATATCCAGTATTAAACTGGTCCGGTCAACAATTCTTATTTCCAGACTTTCTTCCAGATTACGAATCTGCACCGGGGATAGTTCCCGGTCAAATATGACCAAGTCAGGCTCCAGTTCCTCAATCAAATGCTTAAGTTCCTCAATTTTGCCTTTACCCAGGTAAGTAGCTCCGTGAATACGATCACGGGCTTGGATCATGGTTGCTGCTACTTTACCTCCTGCTGCTTCCACCAGAGCTTCCATTTCTTCTTGATAATTATCGGGGCTTTTATTCCTGTCATTTTTTAATTTTACAATGACCAGTATGGCACATTCTGTCATATTGTTTTACTTGTTACCTCACATATTATTTACTGTATTGTTCACCTCTACGAATATATCACTAATTTCTGTCAAGTTCATCAAATCTATTCATTTTTATGCTTTGATGCAGATAGCTTAATTATACATCATTTCCTTGGCCTGCCAGTTTATTGCCAGGTACATCCTGAGGAGGATTAAAGCACTGTCTGCATGACTACTTGCTCCCTAACGCCAGTTGCGCTATATTTATGTAATAAAGAGGGGGGTTTATCATGTTAGATGCTTCAGGTTTCGATTTGGAAAATACTATCATGGGGACTTTAGGAATAGAAATAACCGAGTATACACCGGAGAAAGTAGTTGCAACCATGCCGGTCACACCTAAAACTCATCAGCCATTTGGACTGCTCCATGGCGGTGTTTCAGTGGTTATAGCAGAAACTGTGGCCTCAGCCGGCAGTTACCAGTTTATAGATGCGGCCAAACAAAGAGCTGTAGGTCTGGAGATCAATGCCAATCATATCCGCAGTGTCAGCGAAGGGTTCGTGAAAGCCATCGGCACTCCTGTACATATAGGGCGCAGAACCATCGTCTGGGATATCCGCATATATAATGCAGCGGAAAAGCTGGTTTGCATTTCCCGCTGCACCATGTCAGTGATCGATATATAATTTTACTAGTCTCTATAACCCATACCATAAGCAATGGTTCTGGCTGCCAGCTTCACATCTGTAAGACATTCTTCGAACCTTTGCCTAAGGACTAAATCAGCATTGCCGGAAATACTTATTGCCGCAATCACTTGATTAGAGGAAGCAAAAATGGGTGCCGCTACACATCCAAGTCCCATTACTGTTTCTTCATTATCTATGGCATAACCGCGTTCCCTGGTTTTGTGCAGTTCTGCTTTCAGTGCCTCAGGATCTGTGATGGTATTGCGGGTATAGGGCATTAATGCCTAAGTCTGCAGATATTCTTCTATATGGGCTTCTGATTGCCAGGCCAGCAACGCTTTGCCCACTGAAGTACAATATGCAGCGATCCCTGCACCGATGCGGGGAAATATTATATTACTGGTACCAGCTTTGTTGCCGATCACAAAAGTAGCCATTCTTCCTGCATAAATAGCGATATGGACAGATTGTTCATATTTTGCTGCCAGTATCTTTATCTGGGGTTCGGCTACTGATCCTAAGCGGGCGCTGGTCTGGTAGTTCATTCCCAGTTCATACAATCTTATTCCCAACCGATATTTGCCGCTTTCGGTCACTTCTACATATTGATGTTCTTCCAGGGTTTTGATTAATCCATGCACAGTACTTTTTGGCAGATCAAGCTGTTGGCTGATTTCAGTGATTCCCCACACTTCTTTCCGGCTGTTGAAAAGATTCAGGATGGCAATTGCTCTGGTTAGGGATCTGCTCACGAAGTATTCCTCCTAAAAATATTCTGGGCTGTGCATTATTTTACCACTTTTATTTGAGAATTGCTCCTTCTGAAGCAGAACTGACCAATTTTGCATAACGAGTCAGCCATCCTTTTGTAACGGAAAGAATCTGTGGAACCCAGTCAATCCTCATATACTAATTTCTTCTCCTTTATTAAAGTCAGGATGGCTGGCTAAAGCTTTGCCCCCAAGATTTAAAGTTAGTAACGCTATAAGCATGGTAACAAGAGCCAACCCTACATAGAGATAAAAAGCCGGTAAGTAACTACCCGTTTTATCAAAAATAGTGCCTGAAAGGGGCATGCCTATGGCTGACCCCAAAGTGTAAAAGATGCTCATTACCCCGTAGATAACACCATAATTTTTCTGTCCAAACAGTTCTGCCGTTAAAAGCGGAGCAGGAATAGTCATGATGGCATTGGCAAAACCAAATACCAGACCGAAAATAACTGCAATCGCAGCAACTTTGGAACCGGTCAGAATGAAAGCGGCCAGAGCAAACACGGTAAATATAAAGATAACCCCTACTCTGGGTCCAAAGCGGTCAAATATTGAGCCCAGCACAATTTTGCCCAATACTAAGACTCCCATAAACAGCGCCACAATATTGGCAGCAAAAGCCGGTGAATGTCCGATATCATTTAAATAAGCCGGAACGTGCTGCTGAACACCCATATTCATAACCCCTATCAGCAGCAATACCAAACCCAAGAGCCAGAAGCCCGGAGTTTTAATAGCTTCTCCCATAGTAAAGCCTTTTAGATCGGCTACGGTTTCCGTTGATTCAGTTGTATCTCCGTAAGCTTTCAAACCCATTTCAGAAGGATGCAGCCGGACGATGAAAAGGGCCATCGGGATAGTTGTTACAGCTAATATACAGCCCAGTACCATGTAGGCAGTCTGCCAGCTGTAAGTAGTTATCAGATAGTTAGCCACCGGGTTGAAAAGCATCCCGCCGATACCGCTGCCTGCCAGAGCAATTGCAATGGCCAGGCCTCGCTTTTCTTTAAACCAGTTGGTTATCAGCAAGGCCACCGGGATCACATGGGTGCCTGCTGAACCGATCCCTAATAATATGGATAAAAGATAGAAATGCATCAATTGTGTGGACTGCGAATAGAGAAAAAAGCTCACCGACAGCAAAGTTGTAGCAATGCCCATCACCAAACGAATATTATACTTGCTGAGCAGTTTGCCCATAAAGGGCGCAGCGACCATCATCGAAAGGGCGGCAATCGTAAAATAAAGAGAAAACTCACCACGGTCAAAGCCTAATGATTCGGTTACTGGTTTTAAAAAGACTCCAATGGAATTGATAGCGATACCAATTCCGGTAAAAGTCAGCAGGAAACATCCCGCTACAATCCACCAACCATAAAATGCCTTAGGTTTACTTTCCATTATAAATCCCCCCTATTTTTAATTGACCTTCCCCCTCTTCCTTTGAAAATATCTGTGTATATTCCCCATATAATAAGGCACTTGTATGCCCATCCCCCATTTTTTAGCGGGAGCAGCAGTGATTTTTAACTGTTGCTCCCCCTTTGCCTAAAACCCGTAGGCCCTGGCCAATATCTTGATCGGATGCGTTACTTCCCGATCAGTTACCTTGAAACCAATATAAAACCGACATACCGGGCACTGGGTTAAAACTACATCAGACTTAGTATTCTGGATTTCTTCCAAACGATTACTTCTGATTTGTTCAGCTACATCACGATGTTCCATGAAAAAAGTTCCTGCTCCCCCGCAACATTGCTCTGGGTTGTCGAATTCTTTCAACTGGGCATTTGGGATCTGTGACAATAACTGACGTGGTGCATCTTTCACAGTGGGAGACCAGCCTCGATGACAAGGAACGTGATAACTCCAGGTAATATCCAATTGTCCCGGCGGCATGTTAAGACCTTGGTTCTGCAGAAAATCTGTTACTTCCCAGATCTTAGACGTCACTGCAGTGATTTTCTCCTGGAGTGGATCATCATCAGGGAGACATTTGGCAGCCTTTTCCTTAAACATCATACCGCAGGAAGTACAATCAGTAACGATCGCATCAACATCGAGACCGGCCAAAAGATTAATATTGGTTTCCACCATATTTCTGGCACCTTCCAGATCGCCTTCCCCCAGTGCTGGAATGCCACAGCACACCTGACCTTGCGGTATGACAACTTCCATACCGTTATGATTTAAAACTTTAACAACTGCCTCACCTGTATCAGGGAAAATAAAGTTGGTGCCGCAGCCTACAAAATAGGCTACCCTTTTCTTAACTTCCCCCTCCGGTGTATAAGTACCGGAATACATCTTGTCAAATGGTCTGCTTGCCAATTGAGGGATTTCTTTGGCAGCAATACCCAGCTTTTGCGCTACAGAACCCGCTTTGCCCAGAACACCGGTCAAACCCCTCTGGGTCAACATCTTGCCCATAACAAATTGTTTGATCCCCCCTGCTCCCTTTTGCCCTGCTTTTATTCGGGCAGAGATAATTATGTCATCAATGGGGATTTTGCTGCAGCAGGTCTGAGTACAATTGGTGCATAGCAGGCAGTTATCCAATATTTCTTTGGCTTTTGAGCTGTAAGGCATCCTTTCATGCATCAGTGTTTCTTTAATCAAAAGCAGCCGGTTTTTAGCTACAAAGCTTTCACTCAATTCATTAATATAAGATGGGCAAGTTGATTGACAATAACTGCACTGAGAACACTTTTCAATTATTTTTTCATAGTCTTCCAGTCTAAGCATTGCCATCACCATCCTCCATCCAAATTTTGCCTGGATTCATAATACCCTTGGGGTCAAAGGCATATTTGATACGCTTCATTAATTCAATTTGGGTTTGCCCCAGTTCCCAGGATAAGTACTCCGCTTTATGGATACCAATGCCGTGTTCGCCGGATATGGTACCGCCAAGGTCCAGGCCGGCACGGATCAGCTTGTCAATGGCGATTTTTGCTTTCGCCTCAGCTTCAGACGTTACCTGTGGGAATAATATGGAAGGATGCATGTTGCCGTCACCGGCATGACCTGCCAGACCAATCATAACTCCCTCTGCTGCAGCAATGGCCTGCACTGCCCGTACCAAATCCGGCAGTTTGTTGCGGGGTACCGTGATATCTTCTGCATTGCCTCGTTCAAAAATTGTCTGGATCAGCGGGTAAACATTAGCCCGAGCTATCCAATAGGTTTCAGCTACTTTCTGGTCTTCGATGAGTCTGACTTCTTTGGCTTTCATATCATGGCATATATCACTGACTAATTTTGCTTCATATTCTACCTGGGCTTCAGTTCCGTCAAAATACATGAACAAATAACCTTCCCCATCAGTAGGCAAGGGCGGGAAAAAGTACTGATTCATAATCGTGATAGCAAGTTTTATAAGAAATTCGATCATTGCCGGGACTGCACCCCGGGCTATAATTTCCGCCACTATTTCTGCAGCCTGCTCCAGAGTTTCACAAACTACTACAACTGTGCGGTTTGCTTCCGGCAAAGGCAGGATACGCAGATTAACTGCAGTTATAACTCCCAAAGTACCTTCCGATCCGGTCATCAGATGTGTAATATCATAACCTACTGATTGTTTGACAAATTTACCTCCCGGGGTAATCACCGATCCGTCCGGCAGTACAACTTCCATTCCGGTTACATAGTTGCCGGTAGTCCCGTATTTTACTCCCCGGGGCCCCCCTGCCCTGGTAGCGACATTACCGCCTATGGTACAGACACTGGCACTCTGCGGGTCAGGCGGGTAAAACAATTGGCGTTTTTCCAAGATATCCTGGAATCTTTTTAGAACCACTCCTGCTTCTACTATGGCGGTCATATTGCTTTTGTCAATTTCCAAAATCTTATTAAGGCGTTTAAGATCCATAACAATCCCGCCATGTACAGGTGTACAGCCTCCTGCCAATCCGCTGCCTGCCCCCCGTGGTGTAACAGGAATTTCCTTGGCAAAAGCATATTTCATGACTTTCGACACTTCTTCGGTGGTATGAGGCAGTACAACAGCATCAGGAATGCGGCTTTTGAAATAATGAGTAGCATCATTGGCATATGCCAGCATTTCCTCAGGCAGGGACAAAATCTGAGACGGTCCTAAAAATGCTGACAGATCCTTAACCAAGCCTTGCATATATCTCCCCCCTTTTCAGTTAACAATCACCTGCAGCTACTGTTTGATCTGTTCATAGCCAATCTTAAATACTTTTAAGTTCAGCTCTAAAGCTTTACCGCTGAAACGCTGTTCCAGAACTTTGTTATAATCTGCAACATCAATGGGTACAGATGGCAAAGCAGTCAGGGCTCCCATCAGCAAAATATTGGCGGCCTGGCTGTTTCCAGCCTCCACTGCCAGATTGGTAGCTTCAATTACCTGAACCTGCCCGCTAAGCTTCTCAAGTTCTGCTACTATAGCGTCCATTGACGGGTATGATGCCTCGCCGATCAATACACCCAGAGGATAATTTGGCCGGGAATCAGTTAATATTAAAGTTGATTTATTGGCATAATCACGGGCTACACGTAAAGTGTCTGTAGGCTCGAAGGAGACAATAATGTCAGCCTGTCCCAGAGGGATTAAAACCCCATATTCAGTGGACGCTGATATTCTTACGTGGCTCATTACTGATCCTCCGCGCTGGGATGCTCCGTAAGTTTCACCGACAGTAGCATAATAACCTTTTTCCACCAAGGCAGAAGCCAAGAGCTCAGTAGCTAAAATATTTCCCTGTCCTCCGACTCCGCAGATAATAATATTCAGCGGATCTTTAACCAGTTCTCTACTCATCAGCTTTGCCTCCTTCCATTTTTATTGCACCCGCCGGGCATAAGGTGGCACATACTCCACAGCCAACACAGACAACTTCATCGATCTTGGCTTTACCTGCTTCATAGTCCCAGATGTTCCCCGGGCAGCCCCAGACTCTGCTGCAGAACCTGCCGCAGCCGCAATCATCACCCCTGCATAGATCCTGATCCACCCATACTCTAGGTTTTTCCCTTTTGCGAACAGCCAGTGTTGCACATTCCTGTTTTAAAATAAGAACTTTGAGTCCCGGTTGTTTGATCAGGTTATAGACTGTATTAGTTGTACCGTCGATATCGAAGGGATCTGCTACTGTTACCTGACACCCAATTGCCTCGACTACTTTCTGGATGGAAACCGGTTCAGCAGCTTTTCCCATAGCCGTAAGCCCAATGCCGGGATGGGGCTGAAATCCGGTCATGGCAGTAGCTGAGTTATCCAATATCACAAACAACATATTGGAGTCATGGTATTTGGCATTTACTAAACCAGGCAGGCAAGAATGGAAAAAGGTCGAATCCCCTGCCAAAGCTACTACGGGCTGGTCAAAACCAAAGCGGGAAAGATTACCCAAACCTTCGGCAGCATTGATTCCGCCACCCATACAACAGAGAAAACCGTAAAGAAAATGTCCGGCTCGCTGTCCGCCCATGGTGTAACAGCCAATATCACCCATCACTACTCCCTGGCCTTCATGGATACGCAAAGTTTGTTTCAAAAGAAAGAAAGAAGCACGGTGGGGACAGCCGGCACAGAAAGTCAATTCCCGCGGCGGCAATGCCACTGCTTCCTCCTGAGGTATAACGACAGTTTCAGGCCTGGCAAAAGTCTTCCCGGTCAAATTTGTCAAAGCATTCAATACTATATCGGGGTTAAGCTCGCCGTTTCTGGGTATGGCTTTTTGCCCCTGACGTCCCGAAAGTTCGATATTCAGCTCCGGATGATAAGCAATAATGTTGGCGATGTTTTGTTCCAAAAAAGGGTCAACTTCTTCTACAACTAAAACTTTTTTGGTTTTTACCAAGTGCTTGACGATAAATTTTTCCGGCAAGGGCCAGGTGGTTCCTATTTTTAGTATGCCTACCGTATCTTTAAGTCCCAGTGATTCAACAGCTTCGCTGCTGTACAGCCATCCTGTACCACAGGTAACTATGATCATATCCGGATCTTCCGGCCCTTTGTACCAATTGAAAGGAGAATCTTCAAAAATTTCCTGAGCCTGGGCCAGCTTGGCAATTTGTGCATCTTTAAACCAGTTGATGGCTACCATCCGGTCCCATTCACCAATGACAGCCGGGGATGGTTTTTCCTGTGGCAGTTCACCTAGGGTAACACTGCTGCGACCATGATTTATACGTGTTACGGTGCGGACCATTACCAACTGCTGCAGCTGTTCTGATAGTTCATAGCCCCATTTGACCATGTCCTTGGCTTCCTGCATATTGACCGGCTCCAGCATGGGAACAGCTGCAGCCCGTGCCTGATGTCTTGAGTCAAACTCATTAGTGCTGGAATGGGCACTGGGGTCATCAGCTACCACCAGAACCAGACCTCCTCTGACTCCCGAAAGAGAGGCACTATGAAGGGCATCTCCCACCGTCAGCACACCATTTTGCTTCATGATACAAAGTGAGCGGACCTTGGCAAATGATGCTCCGAGACATGCCTCCAGTGCGCAGGTTTCATTGGTGGACCACTCAGCATATATGTCAGCTTTTTCTGCTACATGGCCTAACATGGCCAAGATTTCCGAGGATGGCGAACCAGGATAGGCAGCAGCAAAACGGATGCCAGCTTCCAGCGCCCCCCTGGCTATGGCCTCATTTCCTTGCATCAGGTAGGTTTTGCCTGGTTCATTGGCAATAATCATCCATTCCATTACTATTCCACCTTCCCTTCTGCCAGTTTTTTAACATTTGTATACATTTCACTATTTAAATCTACAAATGGCTTGACTCCCCTATCAAATGCTTCCTGCGCTGCACTCAGCCCCCGCATTTTTTTACCAATGGAAGCCCCCTTTAGACGCTCCAGTTCAGCTTCGGGATATTCTTCAAAAATCAGAAATCCTCTGGATACAGATTTATCAAAAAGTTCCTGCCCTTTCTTTGACCTGATTAACACTGTATTCCAGCCCTTTTCGGCTTCAAAAGCGCCCACCGAAATATCAGCTAATTCAGAAGTCATATCCAGACAATAATCGCAGCCTTTTCTAATAAATTTTTTGACCTCTTCAAAGGGCACTTCATGAATTCCCTTATCCGTTGTCACTTCAAAACCATGCTGAGGAATAGCTATGCTTAAGATCTCTTCGCCGGGAAACTCCCTTTGCAAATAATTTTTAAAATCCCAACCCAAAGACCACATACAGAACAAGCCGATACTTATAACATCCATGGCTGGCGTGTCAGGCTTACGGTTATAATCAAGCTTGCGAAGTGCCTGGATTTGACAGGGACGCCCAACTACTGCGAATTTTTTTACATTCCTGGCCTGTGCTTCGATTAATTTACGCATACCGGGAGAAGCCAGAAACCGCGAACCGGCAGCTTTTTTGATTTCACTTATTTCAGAAGATAAGAAAGGTTCAGGTGTAATGTGATCATCACTGCCGGTCAGCAAAACCGTCTCCGCCAACTGGTCTTCCATCAAAGTTTTCACCAGATGGCTTACCGTACCGCCATCCTGCTGTCCTTCGATTCCTATCGGCGCTTTAACTTTATAAGCCTTAAAATAAGGTCCTATCTCAATGTTTTCCGGAGCATCAGGAAGATATTTTTTACTGATGGCCTGCCAGTCAGCAAAAGTACGAGGACAGACAGCATAACAGCGTCCATCGGGAACATTGCAGTCAAAGCGTAAAACCAGGTGATCTTCGATATTGGCTATGTAAGGGCACCAATCCAGACAGGCGCCGCACAGAGCACATGTAGAGCTAGCTAATACTTCATTTTTAAGCTCCATTCCTCCGGGCATTCAATCCCCTCCTAACTTTGTTTACTTCAGTAAAAACACTGTTGATGCTTTGATCAAAATAACCTTACCCACCTCCCTTGTTCGGCTATGCAGAACACTGTTCATATTTTCGTTATTTAAAAGCTTCTACACGCTTAAAAATATTCCTCCTATTCGTAACATTTTTATAATTCATATTTTTATATCTAAATGCCTATGGCAGACTCTTTTTTTCTATACCAATTGATATGAAACATACCCCACTGGTCATAAATAAATTTTTCCGCATTTGACATAACCACGAATTATTAGTTATAAAGAAGCACTTTATACCGGTTTTTATGATCCTGCTAATGAGCTTTGGGTGAAAGATAATTCCCCCAGGCTTCGTATAACAATGTATAATATAGGAAAAAGTCGATAGGAAGTGAATAATTTAAGGAGGTTGGAGAATTTGAAGAAATTTGTTCCCATTTTATTAGTTATGTTCTTGGTTCATGCGATGCTGCCTGCCTCAGCAGCAGCCGCTCAATTTCCCGATATAAAAGGCCACTGGGCAGAGACTTATATCGTTAGTCTTTCTGGGGCTGGTTACATAAATGGTTATCCTGATGGCACCTTTAAACCCGATGCCCCAATGACCAGAGCTGAATTTACTACACTGTTGATTTCAAGTATGGGACTGAAGTCTCAGGCAGCAAATACCGACAGCTTTAAAGATATCAGCAAACACTGGGGCAAAAATTATATAAATGAAGCTGCTAAGCGAGGTGTTCTGATACCTTCTGAATACCCAGAGGGGTTAGTGCCGGATGGCAATATCAAAAGAAGTGAAGCAGCTGCCATGCTGATCCGTGCACTTGGCGAAAAACCTGACACAGGAGCTCTGCCGCCATTTACCGACCTGGCCAATGTGGAAAAGAGCATGTATAAAGCTCATATCAAAAGAGCTTTTGATTTAAAACTATTAAGTGGTTTTCCCGGTGGCGAATTCCAGCCTTTTACAGATATGACCCGGGCTCAGGTAGCTAAAGTCATTACTGATTTTCTTGGCCTTTATGACGGAAGCTCTCCAGTCATAACCGTACCACCGGTTAGCGGTGACATTACCAGTATAGCAGTAGGTGAAGATAAATTTTCGCTGAGCCGGAATCCAGTCACATTTAAGTTTGCTTATTCCTCGGTTCCCCTTAGTTCCATCATTGTAAAAGGTGATCAGGTAACAGTGAACGGTACCTATAACTTTTTTCTCAATAGTCCCTTGGGTAACCCGGACCTGATTATTAACAATAACCTGTATATAATCAGCAAATATACAGTTAGCGGAGATATACTGGTAGCATTTCCCCAATCCCGTAATATAAATTCACTGGAAATCAGCGGTTATAAATACAATACCGACTTCGTTCAGCTGTTTATAAATTCTGCCTATGGTGATTACTACCTGGCGGATATGCAGATCATTGACGAATACACTGTGAAAGTTGATGGCAAAACTTACGATCTGAATGATGACAGGCTGACCATAGCGCTGGGCGGTAACTTTTATGATATTATCAGGATCAATTTGTCTTCGTCAGCGAACCCCCTGGTTCTGGAAGAAACTACCCGGGTTATCGTTGATGGTATGCGTTTCAGCGATATATCCGCCATCATTGTAGAAGATGGCAGCCTTCCCCTGAAAAATATAGACGAAATTAAATTTTTGATCGATAGCAAGACCTATCAACTGCGTGATGTAGTAATAGATGGCTCCGGCAATTTTACGGTCAGCCGTAAGACTTACCCACTTGATGATGTATATATGTACATTGACGGTCAGTCTTATACCATAGAAGATATAAGCCTTTACCGGGAAAAATTCATTTTTTACTGTGTTGAAAGCGACAACTCTGATTTAGTCATGGTAAATAATAAATATCGTGACGTGGAAGATATAGAAATAATCAAGGGCACTACCGTTTATGACCTGGACGAAGTGCTGGTCATCAGCCGTAATCTGGTGAGGATTGAAAACAAGCAGTATACGGTTGATTCAACTTTTAAAGCCCGTATGGATGGCAAACTATACGATATCGACCGTATCGATTATGACCTGCGATTGGACATCGTAAAAATGACGCTTACTGAAGCTAAGGATTCCTCCTTAGGAAATCAGCCCCAACGTATTATTTTCTATGTAGATGATAAAAAATACCAGGAGGGCGTCAAAAGTGATACAGAAATTTATGTGAACCGTAATTGGATAGATTTTGATAGGATAACCATAATTGATCCTGCTACCTTTGATTATAAAGGCAAAAACTATGACTTGATCGATGCTGATATCAGGCTTGATGATGAGGAATTTACCGTTGTAGATACATCCTGGACCGGTTACCGCCAGATATTCAGTATATATATGGAATAAATAACAGTAAAGATAAAAAGGGCGGATATAATGTCCGCCCTTTTTTAATCAGCTAAGTTAGGCGAAATGTACCCTCAGCTTTATTCTAGTCATCTATTGCTTGAAATTCAGATTTATCCGCACTGCATAAAGGACAAACCCAATCTGCCGGTAAATCTTCAAACTCTACCCCGGGATTTATATCATTTTCCAGGTCTCCTACCTCAGGATCATAAATATAACCGCAAATGTTACACTCGTATTTTGTCACCCCTACATTTCTCCTTTCTTTAAAATAAGCAATTTTCAATCGTTAATATGCCCCTTTTTCCGGAATAACTTGCATTGAATAATTAGCTTCCTGAGTTTCTTGAGATAAGTGTATCTTAACCTTGTTTTCCCTGCAACATAAACTCTGCCTGTTTAATCTTTACAGCAGTTCTTTTTAATTCACCTCTTACATTAGCCTTCTGTATCCCCAACTGCATGTTTACCTGACTGTATAAAAATCCAATGTTTTGCTAAATATATTATGCAAATATGTATTTAAAAGGAGCGTAATTTTGTGAAACATAAACCAGATGATCGTCGAGATAATGTAGATAGGATTCAGGAGAATAT
>JAAZFJ010000096.1 GCA_012511795.1 Syntrophomonadaceae bacterium | reverse complement strand
TCCTGGGTACGATATAAGTATTCTTTTTTTAAAAAACGTATGTTTTTTTCAAATACTTTAGGACCAATAAAACTGCCGATGCGAAAATTAACTTCATTGCCCAGAACAGCAGCTGTCATCATTAAAAAGGCAATTACGTAAAGGTTTATTTCACCGCTGGCTCCCAGTGCCCCGATAATAAAAATCATTGAATCACCGGGTAAAAAAGGGAAAATGACCAGGCCTGTCTCACAAAAAATTATCAGGAAAATAACCAGATAGGCTATAGCGCCGTAATTAATTATCAAATAAGTAAGGTAGACATTTAAATTCAGTATTATATCCCATATTAAAGCCCAAGTTATATCCAATTGCTCTTCCTCACATAAAAATTACTTCTCAATAGTATACAACAAATTTAAAGGCTGAAGGAAATGTTAGCATTATTTATGAAGAATATTTTTGTCAGACTGCGCATGTTTGGGGTCATAATGTCAAAAGATATAAGTGTATCATCAAGTATTCAGCAAATTATAGCAGTAATCAATGAAAAGGAGGATTATTATGGCTTTACTCGGAAACCCGTTTGTAGCCAATGTACCCAAACAGATGAACAATAGTGAGTTGATTCAAGCCCTGCGGGTTGATATTGTAGGAGAAATGGAAGCCATTATAGGCTATGAAGCCCATGCCAATGCTACAGCTGATGAGCGGGTTAAAAAGGTTCTTTTCCACATCGCTGATGAAGAAAGGCGCCATGTTGGGGAACTGCAGCAACTGCTCTTTATACTGAATCCCACTGATCAACAATATTTTGACCAGGGTATGCAGGCTATACAACAACAAAACAACCAGAATTTCCAGCAGCCTATGCAATAGCCATATAACTGAAGTACCTGGGTATTAAAGAAAAAATGAAAGGCCAGCCAGAGATACCGTTAATCAGCCAAGTTTTTTGTGCCAAAAGCCAATTCCTGTCGGGGAAAAATATATCCCCGACAAAATAATTATTAAGACTTATAATCATATTCCATATAATAAGCAGTTTCTTTTGCCTGATCCGGCCCTGATAACCTTGCTACCACATAAAGGGACATGTCTATCCCGGCAGATATACCTGCCGCTACAATATATTTTCCATTATCTACAAACCGTTCTTCTTGAAGTATCCTGGTATTAGGAGCCATTTCTTTAAGTAATTCCAAGCAACTGCGATGGGTTGTCGCGCCCATATTTTCTAATAAACCTGCCTGGGCCAAAATTAGAGCTCCCGTGCATACGGATAGGACCATTTCCGCCTGCTCCGCCTTTTGCCTGACCCACTCTAATATAGTTTCCTTTTTCAAAACTGCCCTGCTGCCTGCGCCACCGGGTATAATCAGAATATCAATAGGGGGTGTATCATTAATCTTATAATCTGGGTTGACACTTAATCCGTTCACTGTTTTAATTGGTGTCAAGCTTTCCCCGATGGTGAAAACACGAAAGAAGCCTTCTCCCTCCCTCTTTCCTGTCACGGAAAAAACCTCAAAAGGTCCGGCAAAATCAAGTACTTCCACATCCGGAAATAGCAAAATTCCTACATTTTTCTTTTCGCACATTTTACATTCCTCCTGCCGAAATTAATTATTTTTCCCAACCTGCTGTTTTCGAACTACGAATTAGACCAACTATTCCACGCCATCCAAATATTTCGAGCATCCGGTTCCTAACACTTCAATCTTCATTTGATTACCTCCAAATTTATAATTTTGCACTTTAAGAGCCAAAAAACTAATAGAAATTTCCTACAGCACTTATTCACAGGATTATTTATTTAAACTGCATATAAAATAACACTTTGACTTAACTTCTTCAACCGCTTACCAGAAGAGTATAGAAAACCACAATAATATGAAGAGATTGCATTATAAAAACTTAGCAAATGCAATGATACTAAATAAGTTGACGGTGGCAACCAAATATTCTATAATTTAGTTGCTGAAATCAACTATTTATAAAAGGAAGCGATAGGGATGAATAAAAATATACCGGAAATATACCAGTTACTGCAAGAAATATCCTGGCACTTTGGTAATCATGGATTTGATGGCGAGTGCTGCGAAGATCTTTCCTTAATTGAATTCATGGCGCTAAAAATGGCCTATGACAATAATGATTTTTCAATACAAGAAATAGGCAATGCACTGAAACTGACCAAAAGTGGGGCAAGCAGGATTATTGATCGTTTGGAGAATAAGGGTTATGTTAACCGCAAACGTTCTCCCGTGGATGGTAGGGTTTGTTGTATCCCAGTTGATGTTAAAGGAGCGGAATTATTAACAAGAATGTTGGAGAAAAACACCGGTGACCTTGACACAAAATTAAAAGACCTGGAACCTGAGATGATTAATCAAATAAAAGATACATTGCAAGTGTTGGTTGAAGCAATTCAACAAAAATAAAACATACTGCCTTGGAATTCTAATTACATTATGGGGAGGGACTCATGTGAATTCGCTTGTCGACACGGTTAAATATTTTATTACAATAACTGCCGAACTTACTGTGTTGTTTCTTGCAATCAGCACAATTGTCGCATTAATACTCATGTATATACCTCAGGAAAAGATTAAAATCTGGATGTCAGGAAAAGGAATATGGGGCAACTTTATTGGTGCCTTTGTGGGTGCTTTGACACCTTTCTGCGCCTGTTCCACGATTCCGCTGGCCTTGGGGTTTTTAGAAGCAGGAATTACCTTTGGTGCCATTATGTCGTTTGTTATTGCTTCACCGCTGTTAAATCCCATAATATTAGCTATGTTAGTAGCCTTAATGGGATGGCAGGTTTGTGCTGTCTACTTTGTGATAGTATTTGGTGGGGCTGTTCTATTTGGAATAATACTGGAGAAATTCGGCGGTGCCAAACTAGTTAAAAATGTTCGTATTATAAGGGATGGGGAAGAAGAAACTGAGGACGTGCCGGTATATTTTGCAGGCAAATTAAAACTAGCGTTTGCTAAAGCCTGGGAGGATTTCAGTGCGATTTTTATTTATCTGCTAATCGGCGTGGGGATTGGAGCTCTTATTTACGGTTATATGCCTCAGGATTTGGTATTAAAATTTGCGGGACCTAATAATCCATTTGCTATTCCAGTTGCCGCAATAATTGGCATTCCGCTTTATATTCGTGCCGAAACAGCTATTCCTATCGGCCTGGCCTTGATGCAAAAGGGAATGAGCATTGGTGCGGTAATAGCTTTGATTATTGGTGGAGCTGGAATGGCTATCCCGGAAATGAGTATGCTGGCAGGTATTTTTAAGCCAAAATTAGTCGCAGCTATTGTTGGGGTCATTTTTGTTACAGCAGTACTGGGGGGATTTATTTTCAACATGGTTTTATAAGCAAGCACAATTGTAAGGATTTCATAAATATATTAGAAAATTATAAGGAGGAATGGGTTAATGAAAAAGGAAAATGAGAAAAAAGGAATATTGGAGCGCTTAACAGGAGGTAAGAAAGCTAATAAAAGTTCGTGTTGTGGCGGTTTTCGCATAGAGGAAATCCCGGAAGAAGTTACTAAAGTTAAGGATGCTAAAGATTCGGTAGATATTAAAAAATAATTCTTACTATAGTAAATAGCAAACGCTAAAGAGCTTAAGGTTAACATCATTTTAAAGATTCCCTGGCCTTGCATTCAGATCCAGGGACTCTCTTCGGAGCTATTTTAATACTATTCTTTAAGCAACATCGTAACTTTTGCTAAAATACTTTCTTCTCCAGAATAAGGCCACATTCACCAGTGCTATCATTACCGGCACTTCTACCAGAGGACCTACAACTGCGGCAAAAGCTTGCCCCGAATTAATGCCAAAGACAGCCACTGAAACGGCAATAGCCAGTTCAAAATTGTTGCTGGCCGCGGTAAAGGAAAGAGAGGTGGCTTGTTCATAATTGACACCTATCTTTTTTGATATAAAGAAAGAAATAACAAACATAATAACAAAATAGATTAAGAGCGGAATGGCAATTCTAACTACATCCATAGGTAATGTAACGATGTATTCTCCCTTCAGGGAGAACATTACTACAATGGTAAACAAGAGAGCATAGAGTGCAATCGGAGCTGATTTAGGAACAAATTTGCTATCATACCACTCGACTCCCTTGGCAGGACGCAGAAAATAGCGAGTCAAAAAGCCGGCCGCAAAAGGGATTCCCAGATAAATCGCAACACTTTTAGCAACTTCACCCATGGAGATTTTTACTGCCATTCCGCCCAAGCCCAGCCATTCAGGTAGTACGGTAATAAAAATATAAGCGTAGATAGAGAAAAAGACCACTTGAAAGATGGAATTGAAAGCGACCAGAGCGGCTGCATATTCATTATCTCCTTCTGCCAGCGTGTTCCAAACGATTACCATGGCTATGCACCTGGCCAGGCCGATGAGGATGATTCCTACCATATACTCAGGATATTGAGGAAGCAACAGAATGGCTAGAATGAACATTAAAATCGGTCCAATAATCCAGTTTTGTATTAACGATAAAGCTAAGACCTTACGGTTTTTGAATACCTTGCCAATTTCTTCGTATTTGACCCGGGCCAAAGGCGGATACATCATGACGATAAGACCGATGGCAATGGGGATTGAGGTGGTGCCCACCGACAAACTGTTTAAAAATTCTGCAAAACCAGGAGCAACAAAACCCAGGCCCACACCGAAAAACATCGCCAGAAAAATCCACAGCGTAAGGTAACGATCCAGGAAAGATAGTTTTCCAGTAATTGATTTACTCATTCTCTTAACCTCCTTAATAAATTATTTATCTGAAATCTTACAGAATAAGTCCCTTTTCATAATAAGACCCCTTTTCTGTACATAAATCATATTC
>JAAZFJ010000095.1 GCA_012511795.1 Syntrophomonadaceae bacterium | reverse complement strand
GATGCCACCACAGTTATTACCCGGGATAATTTCAAAGAAATTGTTTGGCCGCTGCCAGCCGAAGATTTATTGTATGTAGGCCGGGCTACCAAACGCAAGCTTTTTCGCTATGGTATCAATACCATTGGTGATATTGCCAATACCAGCCTGGAGTTTTTGCACGCTAATCTGGGCAAATGGGGAGAAGTCCTGTGGTCTTTTGCCAATGGGCAGGATACCTCACCTGTTACCCGTATGGGGGAAGAAGGTCTGATAAAAAGCGTAGGCAACAGCATTACTACCCCCCGTGACTTAAGGAATAATGATGATGTGCAGATGATTTTCTATGTTTTAAGTGAAAGTGTGGCAGCTCGGATGCGGGAACACGGATTCAAGTGCCGTACGGTGCAGATCCATATAAGGGACAATACTTTGTTCAGTTTTGAAGCCCAGGGCAAATTTCATAAACCCACCAATGTTTCCACAGCCTTGGCGGAAAAGGCCATGACAATATTTTTATCCAAGTATTCCTGGGAAAATCCCATTCGCAGTGTGGGAGTACGAGGGTGTGACCTGGTGGTTGCTGACAGCCGGGAGCAGCTCTCTTTGTTCGAAGACGAAGAAAGGCGTATGAAAGAGGAAAAACTGGAGGAGACGGTAGACATATTGCGCCGCCGCTTTGGCCATTTTTCCGTTCAGCGGGCGGTTTTGTTAAAGGATACTGATTTAGGCATTATAAACCCTAAAGAAGAGCATGTCATCCACTCGGTAGCTTTTTTTAAAGGGGGTAAAGTACTATAGTGGAGGAAAAACGTTATAATAATCCCAATAAAATCTATATCAGTGTCAAGGCGGTTTTCTATCCCGATGGCGGCTTTAAGCCAACTTCCCTGATATGGGAAGACGGACGGGAATATGAAATAGACCGGGTTACAGATATCCGCCGGGCAGCCAGCTTAAAAGCCGGCGGAACAGGTATCCGTTATACCTGTAAAGTGCGGGGCAAAGAGGTTTATCTGTTTCTGGAAGAAGACCGCTGGTTTATGGAAAGGAAGGGTGATTAAAATGTGCGGCCGTTATTTGATTTCAACAGAAGAAGAAATACTGGAGATGCGGGAAATAATACACGAAATCAATCGCCGTTATGCCGGGAAACCTGAATTGGACCGAATGAAAAGAGGAGAAATCTTTCCCACTGATACAGTTCCGGTGATTGCCCTTGAGGAAGATCAATTGCAGCCCCAATTGTTTACCTGGGGATTTCCCCGCTGGCAGGGCAAAGGGGTGATCATCAATGCCCGCAGTGAAACAGCTGGGGAAAAGGGAATGTTTCGTCATGCCTTAAAAAAGCAACGCTGTATCATACCCGCCAGCGGTTTTTATGAATGGCGTCATACACAAGGGAAAAAACCCAAAGACAAGTATCTCCTGCGCCGGCCTGAAACGCCTATGCTCTATATGGCAGGTTTATATAAGGTTTATGAAAAGGAAGGAAGCTTTCAGCAGGCTTTTGTCATTCTTACTACTGGGGCCAATGATTCGGTACGGGCTATCCATGATCGGATGCCGGTTATTATCAGCGGGGATGAACAGGAAAGGTGGCTCACAGATGAAATATTTGCTCATCATGTCCTGGAGCGGGAAGGCCCTCCCTTGGAAACGATCCGGCAATAAATCTATTTGCTGACAGATAAAATATAAACAACCAAAAAAACCAGAGCACCGGTGACAGCTGATTATGTTTTAAGCCGCTCAAACTTCATAAAGAACAATAAGTGCCATTAAAAATACTGGAAATAATCCAAACCGGCGGCATTATATTTCCACAAAAATTTATCTGCCCATAGCAAAGGACCAACATCTGCCATAGCCGTTGGCCCTTTACTCAGGTGTGGTACTGACCACTGAGCAGTACCTCCTTTATTTTGTTTACCCTTTTTCTGGACCTGCCGCAGACTCCAGCGTCAGCTCCCGGCCTGCCTGGCACTTGATCCGTTAAGGGTAACCCAGTACTTCAGCTTCTGTTTCCTGGTAACATTAGTATATGATGATTTATTCATAAGAGTGCTATGGTGTGGCATTTTTTTGAAATATCTGATTTAAGCCTGGGTTTTATCTGTTTCACCGGAGCAGTTCACAGTATCTTTAGCACCATTGCCTGTGGCTGCCACTCCGCCTGATACGATAAAAGTCATCACATCTGTACTGCCGGCAGGCAGCAGACGCACCTGTTCCCGGGGGAAAACCAGCAGCTGGCCGGCAAAATTGTAAGATTGGGGAACATATACGGCAACATATTCTTCCAGTCCGAAACTGTTTAATGTTTCACAGGTTATAAAACCCAGCACATGAGCACTGCCTTCACTGGAGAGCTTTACCAATACCGGCTGGGTAAAGCTTTTTTTATTCCCTACAAAAGCTCCCAGCAAATCTTTCACTGATCCGTAAAGCAGCTTAAATAATGGGACTTTATTAAGCCAGGTGTCCAGCCAGACAAATAGTTTGCGGGTAAGAAAATTGGATACCAGAAAACCGATTAAAATGATCAATAGTATGGTTGCAATAAAACCTATTCCCGGTACAATGCCTATGCCGGGCAGGGGGATTTTGATCAGCCCGTCAATTTTAATAAACAGAAAATAGAAGATATAAACTGTAAGGACCAGAGGCACCATAAACAGCAGTCCCTGTAGAAAATAGCGGCTCAATCTTTTCATTAGCCAATTCCCTCCCTGTAAACAAAGCTGAATTATTTATCAGGATATTGAAATATAATCTCACAGCTATACAGCTGATAAGGATTAATTAACCTGCGCTTCCAGTTGTTCATAAAGCAATCTGGTGTCAGCCGGGTTTTTAAGATTAATTATTACCGGTTCCTGCCCCTTTATTCGTTCAATAATAATTACCGGCCCCTGTGAAGAACGGAGAAATGCTAGAGCTCTGCTGCCGTCGGCCAGTTTAAAATGTCCCTTGGAAT
>JAAZFJ010000094.1 GCA_012511795.1 Syntrophomonadaceae bacterium | reverse complement strand
TTTATTATAGGAGCAGTAATCGTAATTTTGCTTCTTTAAAGAAAAATTGAAATAAGGAGGCAGAGGCTATGATGAATATCGATATTATTTTCCGTATAGCCGGGATAGGAATTCTGATATCAATTCTATCCATTGTACTTAAACAGGCAAAAAAAGAAGAACAGGCAGAAATGCTGACACTGGCAGGTGTAATAGTTGTTCTGATTATTGTTGTGCAATTGATGAACCAATTGTTTACGGTTGTCAGATCTGTATTTAATTTATAGATCATTCATACTACAGGGTTAATCAGGAGGAGAGGTAACTTTGGAAATAGCTCAAATTGTGGGATTAGCCCTATTAACAACCGTATTTTTACTGATACTCAGGCAGGAAAAGCCAGTGATGGCGGTACTTTTGAGCATTGTTTTTTCCATCATCATTTTTGTTTTTCTCATGGAGAAGATGGCTTCGATCGTCGAGGTATTAAAGGAGTTGACTCGCCGTGCAGAGATTAATTATTTTTTTCTGGCCACTATATTAAAAATATTGGGAGTTGCTTATTTAGCGGAATTTGCTGCTTCCATTTGTAATGATGCCGGTGAGCAGGCGGTTGCCAAGAAAATTGAATTTGCCGCCAAAATAATTATTGCTGTGTTAGCCTTGCCTATTATTGTAGCCATCTTGGAATCACTTATAGAATTGCTGCCAGGTTAATAGACGGCAGGAAGAGGAACTGTCAGGTAATGAAAAATGGGAACAGAAGTGGGTGTCAAGCAATGAAAGTTATCATCAGGTTTTTTTTAATTGGTATTTTTCTTTTTACGCTGCCGCTTCCCCTTAATGCAACAGATGACATTACCTCTGATCATTCAGCACTGGTTGAAGATACTCTGTCACAAATAGACTTTTATCTTATGGAAGAATATAAACACAATCTGGATTCAGAGTTAAGTTCTTATTTAGAGAGAAAATCAGTGAAAGAATGGGTTACTGATTTTGTGCAGGGAAAATGGGAGTTTGATTTTAAAGAGATCAGCGAAAATTTTGTCAGATATCTTTTTAAGGAAATTATTGCTAACTCAGGCTTGCTGGGTAAACTACTAATATTATCAGTTGTAGCAGCTCTTATCACCAACCTCCAAACTTCATTTTCTGCCGGAATAGCACGTATATCTTATCTGGCTTGTTTTTTGGCCCTGGGAGCAATTGCTGTTACTTCATTCAAAGTAGTTCTGCAAATAGGACAGCAGACCATTGATAATATGGTCACCTTTATGCTGGGAATGCTGCCCCAGATGTTGATGCTGGTAGCAGCACTGGGGAATATAAATGCTTCAGCAATGCTTTTTCCTATCCTGATGACTACGGCAACAGGTTTTGCCAATGCCATTAAATCCATTGTTTTTCCCTTGATCATTATGTCAGCGATTTTAAGCATTGCCAATCATATGTCAAATACGATCAAAGTAGAAAGAATGGCCAAATTCTTTGGGCAAATGGCCCAGATTTCCCTGGGGTTCTTTCTGACTATATTTGTAGGCATGGTGACTTTAAGGTCCTTATATGCATCTGTCTTAGATAAAGTAGCTTTAAGAACCACAAAGTTTATAACCGATAATGCGATTCCGGTTGTGGGCAAGATGTTTTCCGATACCATCGAGGTGGCAGCAGGCTATGTAATTATGATCAAGCAGGCCTTAGGAATATTCGGTGTGGTGATTATTATGGGTATGCTGATTTTTCCCTTGCTAAAAATTGCGGCCATTGCTCTGATCTATAAAGTTTCAGCAGCGGTTGCTGAACCTATGGGTGATGCAAAAACTGCAGCCATTTTGGAAGTTATGAGCACCCATTTATTGTTGATGCTGGCAGCAGTAGCTTCTGTAGGTTTGATGTTTTTTGTAATGATATCTATTGTAGTAGCAATGACCAGTCATCTTGGATTACCGTAAAAAGCTACTCTTATAAGGAAAGGCGATTATT
>JAAZFJ010000093.1 GCA_012511795.1 Syntrophomonadaceae bacterium | reverse complement strand
GTACGCTACCGAACGTGCCGCTCCTCCGGCCCCTATCATTACAGCCTTCTGACCGGCAGTGTGTATTCCTGCCTCATGGATGGCTGCCAGAAAGCCTTTCCCATCTGTATTATAGCCGATCAGGCGGTCATTATCATTTTTTATGCAGTTAACAGCTTGGCAGGCCTTGGCTTCAGCAGAAAGCTCATCCAGATAATTTAATACTTTCTCTTTAAATGGTATGGTTACATTGATCCCTTTAAATCCTAACAGGCGGATAGCTTGAAGTGCTTTTTCCGTTTCACCAGTAGGTATTTCAAAGGGTAAGTATATACAATCAAGACCAAGTTTATCAAAAACCGCATTATGCATCAGCGGCGATAAGCTTTGTGTAATTGGGTTTCCGATAATTCCCAAAATCTTCGTCTCGTGGTTGATCAACATGGCTGTAACTCCTAAAAATAATTTCTATGCCCTTTGACCTCTTATTTCAAACTCGTAGTAAACTTCATTATACTTGCTTATTTGCTGCGGATCAAAACTGCGCTCCCAGAAACGAATATGATTTTGCCGAGATGCTGTGATGACTGTGGTAACACGGGTGCCGTACTCCTGGCTGGTGATAAAAGCCGGTGACAGCCATCTTTCCATTTCCAGGCTTACACCGGTTGAAGGCAAATCGCTATCATTGACTTGTTCTCTGTCCATCATCATACCAAATACTTCTTCCACAATAAAACTATCTTTTTTAAGTATAGCTGCCAGTCTTTCTCTTCCCTTTGTAACTTTAGGCCATGATACATCCAATAAGCTGTTGCTTAAGCCATGGATCCCTTTCTCCACTTTGCGGAGCAGCTTTTCACGGTTGGAATAGTAGTAAAGAGAAGCATAATTGCCCAGTAATAGATTGAAGCCATTATAAGCTTCCCCGCCCTTATCCATCATTTTAATAAAAGATGCCGGTTCATGTTGGCTTTTAAGAAAATCAATGACCAGGTTTCCCCGGGATGGTGCACCGGCCTTAAAACTGGCAGGGGCACGGTAATTGGTCAGGGCAGCAAAACGTCCTTCGGCTGTAACGCCCATCCAGGTACCACCTTCTTTGGCGTCTTTTCCCGCCAGGATCTGAGGATGCTCCTTCCAGAATGCTGCCGGATAAGCAGGGCGTTTGTAAAACTCATCCCGATTGGCGGCAACTACCAATTGATAACGAGGATGACAATCGTGGGCAAAAAGTATCAGGCACATATAACCTCCTAAATCCGTTTGAGCTTATTTGTCAGTTAATTAATCTTCAAGATTTTTATCATCAATACCCAAATTCTTTTTAATATGCTTTAAGACGAAATATTCAAAAAGGCGGGATATTTTAGTGCCAAAAAACTCGCGGCTGGCAATGGGCACAACCAGTATCGTAAAAAGACCTGCACGGTTACCGCCCATGATGTCAGTAAATATTTGATCACCGATCACAGCTGTTTCTTCCGCTGCTGTATTCATTAAGATAAGAGCTTTGCGGAAAGAGCCGCGGCGAGGTTTCCCTGCCCGGGAAATAAAGGGTATATCCAAGCTTCTGGCTACCGTTTCCACTCTTTTTTCTCCGTTGTTAGAGATGATACAAGCCTTAAATCCGTGCTGCCTGACACTTAAAAACCACTGGGATACTTCTTCTCTTATTTCGTTACTGTTCCATTCAGTAACTGTATTATCAAGGTCCAATACAAAAGCTTTTTTCCCCGCCTGTTTAAGGTCTTCAAGGGGTATATCGCGAAGGGAATCCACATAAAGATTCGGATATAATATTTTTAACATGAGCACCCCCGGTTTCATATTCTTTTTACTTTTGCTCGTCCAGAATTTTTCTTAAGGAAGCAGCGGATATTTCCGGTGCGGCCGGATTGATAAAATAACCTGTTGCCACTTCTACACCAGCATTTATCAGCATTCGCGGGTTGATTTCCAGGTGCCAGTGATAACCTTCCTGATAAGGTACATTAACTGGTGCGGTATTTATTACCATATTATACGACGGATTATGCAAACCTGTCATCATGGCAGAGATGATCATTTTACTTAAGGCTGCCAGTTCTTTCCTTTCCTCCTCAGAAATATCACCGAAATAGTTGGCATGCAACTTTGGTATGATCCAAGTTTCATAAACAAAGCGCGAAGCATAGGGACAGATCACAAGGAAATGCTGTCCTTCATAAACGATTCGATCTTTGTTGTTCATTTCTTCTGTCAGCATCTCACATACTATGCATTTGTTGTACTTCTGATAATAACTCTGCATGACTCCTTTGTTAAGGGGCACCATTGGAAAAGATACGATCTGGCTATGACTGTGTTCCAAAGAGGCTCCCGCAAACATACCTCGGTTTTTGTATATTTGAATATACTTTATACGCTCATCATCAGCCAGTTCCTTATAGCGCTGCTGCATCATTTTATAGATCAATTCGACCCTTTCCACCGGAAGTTGATGAAACTCTTCACCATGAACCGGAGTTTCTATGATTACTTCATGCTGACCTAATCCGTTACAGTGCTTATAGATACCTTCGTCTTTCATATCCAGCTCGCCTTTTAATTCCAGCGCAGAAAACTTATTAAGAATGGTTCTGACCATCCAGCCAGGTTCATTGGGCTTGGTTCCTTCTTTTCTGAAGGCCAGTATTTCATCCGTTGTCATGGCTTCATTACCTTCACAGAAGGGGCATGTATTATGGTGAGCAGGAATGGCATCCGGACTCTTGTCATCATCCTTTTTAATCGGAAAATCGCGTGGTTTCAATACAAACTCATTTGCCGTAATGACCCAGTTGTCTCTTATTACATCTTTGCGGATTTCAAGCATGATTAAGCCCCCTATTTCTATAAATGACGGT
>JAAZFJ010000092.1 GCA_012511795.1 Syntrophomonadaceae bacterium | reverse complement strand
TATTATTAATAATTTCCAGAATCGCTTGCCTGACTGCTTCCGGTGTTTCTACACTGGGGTTTCCCAGGCTGAAATCATAAACATTTTCTGCACCATAAATCGCCGCCAGCTTTTTACCTTCTTCAAACATGGCCCGAATAATTGAGCTGCTCTTCACCTGCTCCTGCATTTTTTCTGATATCATAAATACCAAACCTTTCTTTATTTCAGCTATTAAGCTGAGGATAGTGGGAACTTTATTAAAAAAAGCATATCATTAGCAACTGTGCAATGCAAGAAATTGGGAGTGAACCAGGATACTGGTACATTAAAAAAATTTAGGTTTGAGGAAGGCGATATAAATGGAGCTATTAAGTGCCATTGAAACAAGAAAAAGTATCAGGGCTTTTACGAAAGAACCTGTTCCCCGTGAGATAATCAAAAAGATCCTGGAGGTGACTTTAAGGGCTCCTTCGGGCAGCAATACGCAGCCCTGGGAATTTACTGTTGTCAGCGGGGAAGTGTTGGAAAACATCAAGGGTGACAATATAGAAAAACTTCTATCAGGTACTGTTGTTAACAGCCGGAGTAATGGGTATATCGGCATTCACAGGGAACGTAAAGTGGAACTGGCCAAGGATATTTTTGCCTTGATGAAGATAGAAAGAGAAGACCGGGAAAAGCGGCTGGAATGGTTAATGAGGGGCTTCAGGTTTTTTGACGCTCCTGCAGCCATCATCATTGCTGCTGATAAGTCACTGGAAGGATCCTGGTCGATGTTTGATATAGGAGCCGTTTCTCAGACCATCTGCCTGGCGGCAGTAAACTATGGAATAGGTACCTGTATCGAGGAGCAGGGGGTAGTATTCCAGGATGTGATCAGGAAAAATACCAGTATATCGGAAGATAAAGAGGTCATCATTGGAATCGCTTTAGGTTACCCCGATCCTGATCATCCAGCCAATAAATTGGTCAGCCGCAGAGAGTCTCTGGATGTAATCACAGATTGGCTAGGGTTTTAAATACTTTGTAGGAAAAAAGTAAAGAATTCATTCATGCCTGTTGTCCTCTATCCTATTAATCTGCTTGACGTCATCAGCAGGAAATAACTATCATGGAAGTGGTAAATATATCCTGTAAAGGATGAGGGGGAGAGCCCTCTTTGAAAGGGGAATAAGCATGATCATTGATGTGCACGGACACCTGGGTGACATTTTATATCCAAATGGGCGTAACCTTATTTATCAGCGCGGGGTAGTGATGGAAAAACTTTGGGATCCCCAGGGAACCAATGAAGCACAATTAAACCGTTCCTTTGGAATGGGGAAACTGATTTATGAACTGACCAATTACTGGGCTACCAAAGGACAGCGGGCACGTAATTTTACTGCTACCCTGGAAAACTATCAGCGTTCTCTGGATGAGAACGGAATTGATTATGCAGTATGCCTGCCCATCGCCCCATATGTTACTTTTGAAGACCTGGCCGAAGCCAGGGAGCAGGAGCCTCGAATCCTGCCTTTCACCAGTGTTGATTTTACCCGGCAACATAATGTGGCAGAAAAACTGCGACAGGATGTAGAAGGCGGGGCTTTAGGATTAAAACTTCATCCCATTATTCAGAATGTATCCCTTCTTGACAATCTTACATCTCAGGCCTTACAAGCTTTTGAACAGCTTAAAAAGCCGGTTTTGATCCACACCGGGCCGTCAGGTTATTACCTGGGTAAGGAAAAAAATAAAAATACGCCTGCCTTTGGCAAAGTCGAATATGTTGAGGAAGTAGTAAGAAACTTTCCGGGGATCAACTTTATAATCGGCCATTCAGGGCTCTTCTGGGTCAATGAAGTGTGCCGCCGTATGGCAAAACTGCCTAATGTGTGGATGGAAACCAGCTTCCAGTCACCGGAAATGGTGCGTAAATTAATTGCCTTGTTTGGCCCCGAAAAAGTAATGTATGCATCTGACTGGCCTTTTGGCAGCCGCCCTCCCCATATTAAAATCATAAAAGTTGCCTGCCAGGGAAATCAGGAATTGGAAGAGCAAATATTTTATAAAAATGCCAAAGCGCTTTTAGGGATCAAGTAAGTAAAAAAGGTTTACCCAAAAGGTGTTTAAATTTAGAAGAAATGTAAGCACTTAAGAATAGCCTTCATAAAAAATTGGACGCCCTTTTTGGGGCGTCCTGGTTTTTAAAAATCATGAACAGTTTAGTTTTTCACTCTCAGCAGCCTCATGCTATTTAAGGTCACTAACAGAGTGCTGCCCATGTCACCCACTACCGCCAGCCATAAAGTCAGCCATCCGGGAATAACCAGCAATAGTATGAATCCTTTTATGATCAAAGCAAAAGCGATATTTTGTTTAATGATCGAAAGAGTTCTGCGGCTTAGTTTTATCACATATGCCAGTTTAGTCAGATCATCAGCCATCAGGGCGATATCAGCTGTCTCCAGCGCTGCATCAGTTCCTGCTGCCCCCATGGCAATGCCTACAGTAGATATGGCCATTGCCGGAGCATCGTTTACTCCGTCTCCTACCATGGCAGTTTTACCATACCTGGCTGACAAATCTTTCATGGCCATTACTTTATCTTCCGGCAGCAGATCACTTTTGAATTCATCCACACCGGCTTTGGCAGCAATCGCCTGAGCTGTATGGCAATTGTCTCCGGTGAGCATGACAGTATGCTTAATGCCGGCTTTTTTCAAGCCTGCCAGAGCCTGCCTGCTATTATGGCGCAAGACATCTGCCACAGCAATTAATCCTGATATTTCATGGTCATTACCCAGAATCATTACCGTCTTGCCTTCGCTCTGAAGAGCAGACACAGTGTCTTCAATTTGGGCCTTACTGAGAATATCAGCGTCAAACAGGCGGGTATTGCCAATCTGATAAATTATATCTCCTACTTTGGCCCGGGCACCTTTGCCGGGAATCGCTGTAAATTCTGAAACAGCCGGAATAATAAGATTCTTTCCCCGGGTATGATTTACAATTGCTTCACCCAGAGGATGCTCGGATCTTGATTCTATGGCTGCTGCAATCTGCAGTATTTTTGCAGATGAACCGCCATTAAGCGGAATCACATCAGTTACCTGTGGTTTGCCTTGGGTAAGAGTGCCGGTCTTATCAAAAGCTACCACTGACAAAGCCCCTGCTTCTTCTAGATAGGCCCCGCCTTTGATTAAAACACCATTTCTGGCGGCACTGCCGATGGCTGATACAATGGAAACCGGTGTAGAAATAACCAGGGCACAGGGACAGGCAACCAACAGCATTGCCATCGCTTCATAAAACCACTTATGAAAGGGCTGGTCAAACAACAATGGTGGAACCACAGCTACTAATGCTGCACCCAGTATCACCAGAGGGGTATAGTATTTGGCAAACTTGTCAACGAACTGCTGTGAAGGTGCCTTCTGCCCCTGAGCTTCTTCCACCATTTCGATTATCCGTGAAATGGTATTGTCTTTGGCCAGTTTTGTTACCTTTATTTCCAATGCCCCGTGCTCGTTGACGGTTCCCGCATATACTTCATCACCGGCATTTTTCTCCACCGGTATCGACTCACCGGTTATCGGGGCCTGATTTACTGCGGAAAATCCTTTAATAACCTGCCCGTCCATGGCGATTTTTTCCCCGGGGCGGATAATGATAATATCCCCCAAGTCAATCTCTGCAACCGGCAGAGTCATTTCCCGGCCGCTGCGTTTAACCAGTGCTTCATCGGGAGCAAGTTCCATTAATGCCCGGATGGAATTCCTGGTTTTATCGAGGGTATATCCCTGCAGTGCATTGCCCAGCGAAAAAAGAAAAACCACTGCGGCAGCCTCCACATACTCGCCGATCACTGCTGCTCCAATTACAGCAATAGCCATTAATATATTCATATCAAATTCACGAGCATTGATAAGAACTGAAATTCCATTTTTAAAAGGCAGGAAACCGCCCAGGATGATTCCGGTTATGAAGAAAATTGTTGACAGCAGAGCAGGAGCTTGAGTAATTCCTGCTATTACACCCGCTGCCAGCATAATAAAAGAAATAAGAGTCGGAATTATATACTGATTAGTCTTCCAGAAAGAAACAGTTTGTTGGTGAATCGCCGGCTGATCAACTTCACCGGAGTACCCCATTTTTTCAATTACCGAAATAATTTCAGCAGTTGAACCCTGATGTTTAACTGTCATCTTAGAAGCGGCAAAATTAACTTGAGCTTGATCAACACCCGGAACCCTGGTAACACTCTTTTCTAATTTAGCGGCGCAGTCAGCGCAGTCCAAACCTTGCAGACGAAAGACAGTGGCTTTATTGTTATCTGCCGGACTGGCTATTTCTTCTGCATCATAACCAAGGACCCTTACTTTATTTATCACCTGCATGCTTTCTGCAAGCAGCGGGTCATAATCAATATTCATCCTACCGGAAGGAAAGGACAAATCAACTGTGGCAATTCCCGGCAGCATCTTCACAGCTTTTTCTACTTTGGCTGCGCAATCCGGGCAATCCAGGCCGTTTACTTGATAACTGCCGGAACAGAGTGATTTTTTTATTAAAACTGCTTGATTCATATCAATGCTCCTAACATTAAGATAAAATAAAAAATATTAAAGCTATATCTGGTTCAAAAATTGTGCAGCCCATTCCTCACTGTGACTTATATGTTCCAGGCCTTGCCGAAAAAGAGTCGAAACATGATCATCGTCCAGGGAGTAGTAGAGGACTTTACCATCCCGGCGAAACTTCACAAGCTTTTGGGTTCTTAGTATCCGCAGCTGATGAGAGACAGCGGATTCGGATGAACCGATTACTGTTGCCAAATCGCATACACAGAGTTCCCTGGTCATCAGAGCAAATAACATTTTTACCCGGGTAGAGTCGCCCAGGGTTTTAAAGATATCTGCCAGAGACCTGGCTTCATTATCACTTAGCATTTGCTTGCTTACTTCGGCAACTGCTTCCTCATGTATGCAGTTAATCTCACAGCGATCATATTCTCCAGGTTTGGCTGACATTTGATTCCCTCCAAAAATAAATCTTTACATATGAACAACTGTTCATATGTAAATAATAATATCCCATAACAAATAAGTCAACGGGTTGGAGACAGGGAAAATTTTGCTCTAATAAAAAACAGACGAAAAAATTATTTGCTGGTTAAACCAATAAAAAAGCGCCTGATAAATATTCAGGCACTTAAACCAACTTATTAAAATTAATTTATCTTTTTATTGCAGGCTCAGTTCCAGGACTTTGCGGACCACTTCCGGGGTAACATTTTTTCTTTCTCCCAGTCTTACCATATCGTGCTTTTTCAAGTGTTCAAGTATTTCAGGAATATTTTCTGCTGTCAGCCCATAATCACTGAGGCGGGTCTTTAGCTGCATTGTTTCAAAAAACTGCCGGGTCTTGTCAATGGCGGCATCGATGACAGCATCTTCATCACCGTCTTTTAAACCCCATATACGCTCAGCATATTGCAGGAGGCGGAGCCGTTTATCTTCTTTTTGCACCTTCAGCATACCTGGCATGAGAACTGCCAAGGTACAGGCGTGATCAATTCCATATAAGGCAGTAAGTTCATGTCCTACCATATGGGTTGCCCAGTCATTGGGAACACCGGAACCAATAAAACCGTTTAAGGCCAAAGTGGCACAAAGCATAATATTGGAGCGAACTTCATAGTTTAACGGATCAGCCAAAGCCTTAGGGCCTTCTTCCAGCAAGGTCAGCAAAAGGCCTTCGGAAAAGCGTTCTTGCACTTTAGCATTTACCGGGTAGGTCATGTATTGTTCCAGGACATGCATATAAGCATCAACTACCCCGTTGCTTATCTGGGCCGGGGGCAGAGAATAGGTGATGGTAGGATCTAAAACCGCAAAACGCGGGAAAATCTCTGTACTGTAAAATGAAATCTTGGCATTCATAGATTTTCGGGTTACCACAGCACGGTGATTTGACTCTGACCCGGCGGCAGGTAAAGTTAAAACAACGCCTAAAGGAAGGGCACCATTGATCCTGGTACCACGACTGAATATGATTTCCCAGGGGTCTCCCTGATAGCAGGAAGCACAAGCAATAAACTTGGTACCGTCAATAACCGAACCGCCCCCCAATGCCAGGAGAAAATCGATCTTTTCAGATTTAACAATATCTACGGCTTTAAGCAGGGTTTCATATAAAGGATTTGGTTCAATACCAGCGAATTCGGTCAGGTGGTAGCCGGCCAGAGCAGTTTTAACTTGATCCAGGACGCCATTTTTTTTCACACTGCCGCCGCCATAAGTAATCAGTACCCGGGCATCTTTCGGAATTTCGCCTGCTATGTCGGCAATTCGTCCCTGGCCGAACATTAATTTAGTGGGGTTTTGGAAATCGAAGTTTAACATATTATTCCTCCTTGGTCCGTATTAAATATGAATAGTTATTTTGAATAGAGCGTTGATGAGGATTAAAGTATCTCAATGTTTTTCCCTGCTGCTTTACATATACAACAAGATAACAACAGATGCAATTATTTGATTCAAGATCACTGCGCCAACAGCCGGCAAATTTGTTCCAGCACAGCACCGGTGGTGTTAGTGTCAATTTTTATTTTAGCGGCATGGTCCATATAAGTCGGGCCTTTATTTATTATAACCAGGTCCTGAGTAAAAGAGTCAAATGCCCGCACAAAACCGGCCAGGGGATAGACTGTCAGTGATGAGCCTATAACTATTATAAGCTGAGCGGAAAGAATATTGTCCTGGGCATCCATATAATTATAAATATTCTCTCCGAAAAGCACTACATCAGGTTTCAAGATACCGCCGCACTCTGGGCAGCGGGGAACCAGATCATCTTGATGAAGGACGGCTTCAGAAGCATAAATTAAGCGGCACTGCTGATTCATACACACGAAGTTGTCAGCATTGCCGTGAACAGGGATCACGTTTTTGCTGCCGGCTTTTTGGTGCAGATTGTCAATATTCTGGGTAACGATACTGTGTATATAACCCTTGGCTTCCATTTCAGCCAGTATGTAATGAGCCTTGCTGGGCTCCACCTGAGAATATACAAAATGCTTACGGTAAAAGTCATAGAAACGTTCCGGATCACGCCTGAATGAATCAATATGAATGAGTTCCATTACCCGGTCTTCGCCCAGCTTACGATAGATACCGTTTTCCCCGCGAAAGTCAGGTATGCCTGCTTCGGTACTTATACCTGCACCGGTTACAACTACTGTTTTTTTGGAATTGGTTATCGAATTTGCAATTTGCTCAATTAAATTTTGCATATTTGCCTCCTCCTTTTAACGCTGGAATTAGATCAATATTTATAAGAATCTTCTTCCTGCAGCCAGATGTTTCCTGCCAAAAAAGATTCGATTCGGATAGTAAAGTAAAAAACAAAAAATATTTCAGTTTTATATAAAACAATAGTATACTATTAACGTTGACCATCGGGTCAGTTTTAAATAAGTATTGAAAATGGTGAAATTATTTATGGATCGTTCAGACTCAATGGGAAAACAGAGTATCGGCAGCCTCCTGTGGATGTTTTCTTTACCGGCTATAGTGGGTATGGTCGTTAACGCCTTATATAATATAGTCGCACGGATATTTGTAGGAAGGGGAGTCGGTGCCCTGGGACTGGCAGCTACTGCAGTAGCGTTGCCGGTCATGACTATTATCATGGCCTTATCAATTTTGATCGGAGTCGGTGCCACCGCTTTGATCTCCATCCGTTTAGGAGAAAAAAGAAAAGACCAGGCCGAATTGGTGGCAGGTAATGCCATGTCATTACTGGTTTTGCTGCCGGCAATTTTTGCGGTCATCTTTTTTCTTTTTTCCGAACCGATAATAACTGCTTTAGGATCCAGCCCGGAAGTATATCCTTATGCCCGTGATTATCTGACTATTATCATGGCAGGGTCCTTCATCACCTCATTCAGTATGGGGGCCAACAATTTTATTCGGGCCGAGGGAAATCCCCGCATGTCCATGTATACGCAAATCTTAGGCGGGCTTGTGAACGTGGTATTGAATTATGTATTTATATTCCAATTTGGCTGGGGTATAAAAGGTTCAGCTATTGCTTCGGTGATTGCACAAACAGTTGCTGCTCTCTGGGTCTTAAGCTATTTTGTTTCCGGCCGCAGCCTGGTCAAAATACATTTGAAAAACTTGAAACCGCAGCTGCCAACCGTTCTAAGCATTATGGCGATCGGGTTTGCCCCGTCAGCGATGCAGCTGGCCAGCAGCGTGCAGCAGGTCATACTGAATAAGGCCCTGATGGAACATGGAGGAGATTTGGCACTTTCCGCCATCGGCATCATGATGAGTCTGGGAATGCTGTTCTTCATGCCTATTCTGGGGATAAATCAGGGGGCTCAGCCCCTCATTGGCTATAATTATGGGGCCCGTCAATATGAACGGGTGATAGAGGCCTGGAAGAAAGCAGTCCTTGCGGCAACCTGTATTGCAGTAGCCGGTTTCATCGCCGTCCGTTTATGGGCGGTTCCCATGGCGGCACTATTCAGCGAAGGCGATATAGCATTAACGACCATTACTTCCCATGCTATGCTGATATATTTTGCAGCCTTCCCGGTGGTAGGCCTTCAGGTCATAGGGGCAACCTATTTCCAGGCAGTGGGAAAACCGGTTCAGGCAGCTATTCTTAGTTTATCCCGCCAGGTGCTGATATTTATTCCTTTATTGCTTATACTGCCTAAGTATTGGGGGATTGAAGGGGTATGGAGAACGGCACCAATATCTGACTGTCTGGCTGTTATAATGACCACAGCATTTGTATTGGTAGAATTGAAAAAACTAAAGGAGCAAGCAGCTGCTGAAAGTTCTAATGAAGTGTCTTAAAAATTTATGAATCCGTCAAAAAAGAAAGACTGTTTCGCACAATGATATGCTCCCCTAAAACCAAGCAGATTTCTTACTGTCTGCTTATGGGGAGCATGTCAACAGTCTTTCATGTTTTTTAGGATAATTTGTCATCTTCTTCGTCATCAGCTTTGGCACTTCTGAAATTTTTAATAGCCTTTCCCATGGATTCTGCTACTTGAGGAAGTTTGCCAGGTCCCATTATGATTAAAACGATTAAGAGAATAAAGCCTAACTCCCAAGGACCAAAGTTACCAATCAAGCCAAACATGGTTTCCCCTCCTTTAAAACCAATTTATTATTAAAGCCGTTATTCTACTCCCGGCTCGGTTTAAGCATAGCTGTGAAGTCCGGGCAGCAAATAATTTACCCCAAAGAAGGTAAACAGTACCAATATAAAGCCAGCAACAATGAGAATACGGGCTTTATTGCCCCGCCAGTCTCTCTGACGGTGAAGATGCAGGTAAATCGCATAAATGATCCAGGTAACCAAAGCCCAGGTTTCCTTGGGATCCCAGGTCCAGTAACTGCCCCAGACCTGTTCAGCCCAGACAGCCCCCAGAACAATTGATGTCGATAACATGGCAAAACCAGAAGCTGTTATTCTGTAGATAAAGGTATCTTCTTCTTTTACTGCATGCCTCAACTGTATTATAGCAATCCCGGCAGCTAAAGTAAAAGCACTATAGGCTACCGCTGCTGTAATTACATGAACAGTGAGCCAGGGGCTTTTCAGGGCTGGCATAAGAGGAGCCGTCTGCCCTATTTGTTGTGGCATCAGTAGAATAATAGCCAGGATCAACAGAGCATTCAGAAGCATTACTACTCCGCCGGCATTTTTCTTACTGGTTATTACTTCATAAATTACATACATTAAGACAGTGATAAAAGTAAAACTAAGCAAAAATTCATAGCCGTTGACCAAAGGAAGCC
>JAAZFJ010000091.1 GCA_012511795.1 Syntrophomonadaceae bacterium | reverse complement strand
TTATATCCAAAAAAGGGGGTATTTTCGTGAGGATATGGCATTGTTGACAACCACAGCAGTCAGGACCATAATCACGGTCCCCAGTAAGACACTGATGATCAGTGCTGAGGGTGAATAGCAGCCTATAAAAGCAACAATCGCCGTTCCGCCCCCAGGCGGATGGATCGTATGGGTAACTATCATAAGCAGGGCAGTCAACACTGCAACTATAGTAACTGCCCACCACTCCGGACCTGCAAACTGACTGACTATTATGGCTGCCAGGACTGCCATCAGATGGCCGCCCACCACATTACGGGGCTGGGCAAATACATTATTATAGGACATGAAAAGCATGATCGCCGATGAAGCTAAAGCAGGGATCAGGTACAATACTTCAAAATATATGCTTATAAAGCTGACAATTCCCATTCCCAGCGCGATCCCCGCCAGTGAATAAAGATTCTCCTGCCACATAGGAGTTGCAGCTTCAGTATGTGCCGGGGAATTTACCGTGCTGCTGGTGCTGTTGTTTTTCATGACTTCCGGTTCATTCACATAAAGAGCCTCCCCTGAAACGTCACTGATGAAAAGATATCTTTTATTTAATATACTCCTCTGCTGTGAAGTTTCAAGGTTTCATAATTATCTTTTGAGCTATACCCACTCTTCTCCGGCTTTTTTATAGGTTAATACTTCCTCTTCGCTGAAAAAGATTTTGATCTCACGGCTGGCACTGGCAGGTGAATCTGATCCGTGAATGATGTTTTTGCTCATAGTCATGGCAAAATCGCCGCGAATGGTACCGGGAGCTGCGTCCCTGGGATTGGTTGCCCCCATCATGGTCCGTACTGTGGATATTACATTTTCACCTTCCAAAACCATAGCCGCCACCGGTCCGGAAGTAATAAAACTTACCAGTTCGGCAAAAAAAGGCTTTTCTTTGTGTTCTGCGTAGTGCTCTTCAGCCATTTCCTGTGTTATTTGCATCATTTTTAAGGCTGCGATTTTTATGCCTTTTTTTTCAAAACGGCTGATTATTTCCCCAATCATTCCTTTTTGTACACCATCCGGTTTTACCATGGCAAAAGTTCGTTCCATTATTGCATCCCTCCAATAAAAATAATGTGCCCAGCTGTGAATCTGTATATTCTTTATTTTCTAAACCGAAAGCAGACTTTTCTTCCCAGCGTTTTCCCCATTTTAACAATTATAATCTTCCTATAGATAAAACGAAAGTAAGGCAGGACATTCTCTGCCCCGCCTTTTCAGTGCTTTATAAAAATTCTTATAAATTATACCCCATCATCAGATATATTTTTTACTGCCCGCTGATTTGAAGATTAATGGACATGGTTTCGGCTTCTGATTCATACTGTGCAAAAATAGTTTTATTATCCAGGCTGGCACTATACATATAGCTTGATTCAGTGGTTATTTCGCTGACCTCATTTTCAAACCCCTGGCCTTTTATTTCTTCCACATATTCTTCAAAATCCTGCTGCTTAACTTCTTCAATGATGATCACGCAAGCTTCCGCTGAATTCAATGCCGATACGATCTTCCCGCCTTTAAACTCGGGGAGCTGCCCGGCTGCATCTCCTGTGGGCCAATTATCTGCACCAATGGTGAATTTTTCTCCGTCTTCGCCTTCAAAAGTCATTTCCCCGTCCTTGATATCCACTTTGGCATCGCCGCCGGTAGCTTTGTTCAGAACGCCTTCGGTTACTTTCTCGGCAATTTTATCATCCACACTTTGTTTTACCCCGCAGGATGCAAAAGCCATCATCACTGATACTGCCAATAGTGCGACCATTACTTTTTTAAACAATATTAGTCCCTCCCTTTCAAATAGGAATATATTATTTTATGATCCTGTATTTTCCTATCAAAGGAAGTTCCTTGACTTTTCCGCCGAATCCGTTAATAAGCCCCATGATAGCCAGGACAAAAACACCAATAGCGAATATGGGCAGAAGCAGCCAGCCGATAATAGGAATTATGCCCAGAATGAAGCTGCCGGCAAAACCCAGAATCAGCAATAGCAAACCCTGATTGGCATGAAACCGCCCAAATTGCGAATCGGGGCAGGTCAACAGCGGCAGGAAAAAGAGGATATAGGCCAGCCCGGCCATGGTCTTGTTCTGCTCAATGTCTGCCTGATCAATGATAGGAAGATCAGTTTCGGTTGTCATAAAAAATACCTCCTGATTTTTAATATTTTTATAATTTTTATATTTCTATCATATTAACCAGCCTCTAAAATGTAATCACCCCAGGGGTGAATCTGCCCGAAAAAAGCTGAAATCACCCTGAGGGTGATTTCAGATAATGCTTAATCCAGCTTCATGGTCAGAGATATTCTTTTTTTCTGAGTGTCGGTACTTAATACCCTGACTTTTACAATATCGCCGATGGATAATACTTCCAGGGGATGTTTGATGCGACGTTTGGATATCTCTGAAATATGAACCAACCCGTCGACCTTGACTCCGATATCTATAAATGCTCCAAAATCAACTACATTACGCACCACACCTTCAAATTCCATACCGGTTTTGATATCTTCCAGGCTTAAAATATCCTGACGAAAAACCGGCGGCGGCACATCCTCCCGGGGATCACGGCCGGGGCGGAGCAATGCGTCTACAATATCCCTTAAAGTGGGCAGGCCTGCCTCCAGTTCTTCAGCAGCCCTTTTAAGATCCACTGACTGGAGTTTGGCCTTAAGCTCTTCACTGCCCAGCTCATTTAAATTCGCTCCGATATAGGCAAGAAACTTTTCACACAGCAGATAGGATTCCGGGTGAATCGGTGTGGCATCAAGGGGATTTTCTCCTCCGCCGATACGCAAAAAGCCTGCTGCCTGTTCAAAAGCCTTGGGGCCCAGCCTGGCTACTTTTAAAAGCTGGCGCCGGTTTTTAAAAGGACCGCCGGTTTCCCGATGTGCTACAATATTACCTGCTACTGCTGCATTGATTCCCGCTACATAAGAAAGCAGCGAAGCCGAAGCAGTGTTCAGGTCCACTCCTACATAGTTTACCGCTGATTCCACTACCCCGGTCAGGCTCTCATCCAGGCGCTTAGCCGCTATGTCATGCTGGTACTGTCCTACCCCGATGCTTTTAGGTTCGATTTTTACCAATTCTGCCAAGGGATCCTGGATCCTGCGGGCAATGGATATGGCACTGCGTTCCGCTACATCAAGGTCCGGGAATTCTTTAGCCGCCAGCTGGGATGCCGAATAAACACTGGCCCCGGCTTCACTGACAATGGTATAGGCAAGATTAGGAACATCACATTTTTTAATAAAGCCTGCCGCCACCTGTTCCGTTTCCCGGGAAGCAGTGCCATTTCCGATAGCAATAGCATCCACTTGATACTGCTTCACCAGACGGTCCAGGACTTTTTCCGTGCCTTGGATATCACTGCGGGGCGGGGTTGGATAAAACACACCGATTTCCATTACCAGACCGGTAGAATCAATAACTGCCCATTTACACCCGGTACGGTAAGCCGGGTCAATCCCCAGCATCACTTTGCCTTTCACCGGAGACTGCAGCAAGAGGGATCGCAGGTTTTTGGAAAAAACCTTTAAAGCCTGCTCCTGGGCAAATTCTGTCAGTTCATTTCTTATATCCCTTTCAATAGCCGGTGCCAAAAGGCGCTGCCAAGAATCCAGGACTGCTTCCTTAATTTGCTCACCAGCTTCCCCGGCCCTTCCGTAAGTTTGGTTCAGCATATTGAGGATGGCAGCCGGTTCTATTTCCAGACTGACTTTTAGGATCTCTTCCTTTTCACCCCGGTTTATGGCCATAATGCGGTGGGAAGGAATGCGTTTCACCGGTTCCTGGTAGTCATAATACATGGTGTAGACACTTTCTTTTTCCACATCTTTGGCTTTGCTGGATAGCACTCCCGACTGGCGGCAGAGTTTACGTGCTCCTTCGCGCATCGCCGGATCATCGGCGATCTGTTCAGCGAT
>JAAZFJ010000090.1 GCA_012511795.1 Syntrophomonadaceae bacterium | reverse complement strand
GCTCCAACAAAACAATTTTCCCCCATTTTAACTTCTCCGATGATTACAGCTTGAGGGTGTATAAAACAGGAATCAGGTATAACAGGTCGTTTACCTTCAAATTCATAAAGCGGCACAAGTAACACCTCCAATATTCTCATTTGTTAACATTTATACATTACGGTTCGTATTTCCTGCTCCGAAACTTATATGGATTTATTGATTTTCGCATTTTTACGGGTATAATACTAAAAAGATATAAATTGGAAAGGAATCTTATTAAAGGTGCAGCAAGATCATTTTATAACAGCTATGGATAAGAATAACCAGGTACGGGTAATTTTAGCCCGGACTACAGAACTGGTGGGTGTAGCCAGTATCAGGCATAATACTTCAGCAACAGCTGCAGCTGCTCTTGGCCGAGTGATTACAGCGGCATTGATTATGGCTTCAGATTTAAAAAACGAAAAAGATATGCTTACCATAAGAGTCGATGGCAACGGTCCCGCTGGCCCAATTATTGCCTCAGCAGATGCAAAGGGGAATGCCAGAGCGTTTATTTCAAACCCGCAAAATGATGTGCCTTCTGTATACCCAGGGAAATTGGCAGTGGGAGAATTAGTGGGCAAAGATGGATTTCTTGAGGTACTCAAGGATTTAGGTATGAAACAACCTTTTATAGGCAGAGTAGAATTAGTAAGCGGTGAAATTGCCGAAGATTTGGCAAACTATTATCTTAAGTCAGAACAGACTCCTTCTTTGGTTGCTTTAGGGGTCATGGTATCACCGGATTTAAAAATTATCAGTGCAGGAGGATTATTAGTGCAGGCGATGCCAGGTGCTGATGATCAAATACTAGAACAAATCGAAAAAAACGTAACGGAAATGGGACTAATCAGTAAGGCCATTGAACAGGCTTCCCGGCTTGATCAGGTACTGCACCAGGTCATGATGGGAATTGAATATAATATAATTGGAGAAAAGCCCCTGTTTTTTAAATGCACTTGTAGCTATGAACGGTTAAAAAATATTTTGTGTACTATGTCCACTGAGGAATTGAGTAAAATGTATGATGATCAGAACCAGATAGAAGTGGTATGCAATTTTTGTAATGAAGTTTATCATTACAGCCTGGAAGACCTGCAAAAAAACAAAAAGCCCTAGACCAATATGCCCAAGGCTGATTTTTGTTTATTAGACTGCTCTTTCAACTTTTCCAGAGCGTAAGCAACGAGTGCAGACATATATTTTTTTAGGACTGCCGTTTACAATTGCTTTTACGCGTTGGACATTTGGCTTCCACTGTCTGTTGGTTCTAATATGGGAATGACTGTACTTTTTACCAAAAGTAACGCTTTTACCGCATATTTCGCATTTGGCCACTTTTTTTGCCCCCTCTCATTAACAATGCACTTAGATATTGTATCAAAAGGGGACTGAAAGGGCAAGAAGAAGGAATAATTATTAAGCTGTAGAATTAAAATTATAAGATAGGAGGGAACTTTAATGTTTAAAATAAAGACTACCGAACTGGGAGATATAACGGTTGCGAAAGAAGTTGTGGAGACGATTGCCGGTTTGGCCTCTATCGATTCATATGGATTGGTTGGCATGGTGGCACAGGATATTCAAACCGGTTTATCCAGCATACTTGGACTGGAATCTATTCGTAAAGGAGTCCAGGTTCGTTCTTCTGAAGAAGGTCTGATCGTTGATGTTTATATTATCGTTGGTTATGGTATCAAAATCAGAGAAGTGGCAGCCAATGTAATGCAAAAAGTGATGTATGTTCTGGGCAAGGATGCCGGACTATCTGTAGCAGCAGTGAATGTAAATGTCAAAGGAGTAAGAGTCATAACAGAAAAATAGGGGAGGATAACTAACTTGAGTTTGCAGTATATAAGCGGAAAAGATTTAGTAAAGAGTGTTAAAGCAGGGTGTATAAAGCTTAATCATAACAGAGAAAAAGTTAATTTGCTAAATGTGTTTCCGGTCCCTGATGGTGACACTGGGACAAATATGTATCTAACCATTTTGGCCGCGGTAAAAGAAGGGGAAAATAACCAGGATAAGCCCCTTGGAAAGGTTGCCAAAGCCATGTCATCCGGATCATTGATGGGTGCCAGAGGTAACTCAGGAGTTATTCTGTCACAGATATTCAGAGGAATCGCCAAAGTATTGGATGGCAAGGAACAAGCAGATGCTTTGATCTTTTCCCAGGCTTTGAAAACAGGTTCCGAAACAGCTTACAAAGCAGTAATGAAGCCGGTGGAAGGCACCATTCTTACAGTTATAAGAGAAATAGCAAGGGCCAGTGAGATGGAAGCCAAAAAGAATAACGATTTAACTGCTGTTCTTCTGGCAGGAATCAATGCCGGGCATATAACACTACAGAAAACACCTAATATGCTTCCGGTTTTAAAAGAGGCCGGAGTAGTGGATGCAGGCGGTCAGGGTCTGCTATATTTTATGGAAGGCATGTTGGAAATTATTGCGGGCGAAAATGAAATCAAGCTGCAGGAATATCGTGAACGGGCTTTCACTGATGAAACCAAAAGGCAAACAGAAATAACCTCTCTGGATTTTCAGTATTGTACGGAAGTCTTGGTCAAAGGGGAGAAACTCGACAGCGATAAAATAAGGGAAGAGCTCAGCAGCCTGGGAGATTCACTATTGGTAGTTGGTGAGGAAGAGATTATTAAGGTTCATGTACATTCCAATCATCCCGGCCAGGTACTGGAAACCTGCCAAAAGTGGGGGAGTTTAAGTGATATAAAAATAAACAATATGCTGGAGGAAGTGCACGAACAACTTCTCATCAGGGGAGAGAATGAAAACAGGGAAGAAGAGCATGCCAAAAAAATTGGCCTGGTTGCCGTTGGCGTTGGCCAGGGTGTAATCGATATACTGAAGAGCCTGGGTGTTGATGTAGTGGTGGAAGGCGGACAGACAATGAACCCCAGTACTGAAGAACTGCTTACTGCCAGCAATAAGATTGATGCCAAGGGTATTATTATACTTCCTAATAACAGCAATGTTATTATGGCTGCGGAGCAGGCAGCCAGGCTCAGCGAGCGAAAGATAGAAGTGGTGAAAACCAAATCAGTAATGCAGGCGATCACTGCATTAATTTCCTATGATCCTGAAGGAGACCTGGAAGAAGTGGCTGCGTCCATGCTGGAAGAAATAAAGAACGTCAGATATGGAGAAGTCACATATGCCGTAAGGGATTCAGCAGTCAATGGGTTAAAGATCCAAACTGGTGATGTTTTGGGAATTATAAGCGGGGAAATTACTCTGACTTGTCAGAGTAATGAAGAAGCAGTAATACAATTGCTGCAAAAAATGGCAGATGATTCTACCGAACTGATTACCCTCTTTTATGGAGAAGGCACAACTGAGGAGGAGGCTCACCGAATCATAGAAAAAGTCAAAGAGCTCTATCCTGAAGTGGAAGTAGAATTACATTACGGAGGGCAGCCCCATTACAGTTTCCTGCTGGCTGCAGAATAAATTCAATAATTTTATAAGCGGGTTTAAACCCGCTTTTTTTAAGAAGGTTTATCATGATGGAAAGATTAGCGGAAAACATACAGTATATAAAAGGGGTTGGCCCCACACGCAGCAGGCAGCTAAACCGCCTGGGTATTACCAATATATTTGATATTTTGTGGCATGTACCCCGGGGCTACATAAATCGTGATCATACTGCCTGTATAAATACACTGCAGCCTGGTGAAACAGTAAGTATAAGAGCCACAATACTTGGAACCACCAGCAGCCGTGCACGCCGGGGAATGTCAATCTTGAAGGCACTTCTGCAGGATAGGACCGGTATTACCACAGCAGTATGGTTTAATCAGCCCTTTCTCAAAAATACTCTTAAAACAGGCCAAGAGATATTTTTGACCGGTAAAGTAGCAGAAAAGGGCGGACAGGCTGAGATAAATGTTGCTGAATACGAAATGATCGGCAATGAGGAAGAAACAGCTAAGATTGCAGCAGTTTATCCTTTGACTGAAGGGCTGAATCAAAAAAGCATGCGCAGAATCGTTGCTACAGTGATCGATGGTTATCTAAGAGAGTATCCTGACATTTTACCCGGGCCATTAAGAGATGAACTGAGCCTTTGTGATATAAGATCTGCTTTACGAAATATCCACTGCCCTCAAAACAGAGAAAACTATTTTTCAGCCCGCCAAAGATTGGCTTTTGAAGAACTCTTGCTGTTTCAGCTCAATTTAGTAAAAAATTCTCTACGCACCAATGAAAAGGGTATTCCTCATGCTGAGCGAGATGATCTGGTCAGCAAGGTAAAAGGTAATCTACCTTATCATTTGACCGGAGCACAACAAAAAGTAATCAGGGAAATTTTTGCTGATATGGAGTCAGAAACCAGTATGACCAGACTCCTGCAAGGGGATGTGGGGGCAGGTAAAACAGTAGTTGCAGCTTTAGCTGCAGCGAAATGTGTATCCAGTGGTCATCAGGCAGCCATTATGGCGCCCACTGAAATTTTATCCCGCCAGCACTTCTGCTCGATGCAGAAATTTTTTGCCGGGACCAATGTTGCCATCGCCTCTTTGACCAGCGGAACCCATATAAAAGCCCGAAATCAGATCCTTTCAGCTTTGGCTTGCGGGGAAGTCAATATTATAGTAGGTACCCACAGCCTGATCCAGGATGATATCAAATTTGCCAGTTTGGGGCTTACCGTGATTGATGAACAACACAGATTCGGTGTACGGCAGAGAGCCAGGTTAAACCAGAAAGGCCAGTCTCCTGATATGCTGGTTATGACTGCCACACCTATTCCTCGGACACTTGCCCTTACCCTTTATGGTGATTTGGAAATATCGATCATCAATGAACTGCCTCCGGGAAGGAAACCGATTCCCACTAAATTCATTCCCCACACCGGCAGAAAAAAAGTTTATGATTTTGTTGAGAAGCAAGTTGAACAAGGTGCCCAGGTTTATATTGTCTGCCCTTTGGTGGAAGAATCCCAGAAACAGGATCTGCAGGCAGCGGTAAGTTTATATGACGAATTAAGCCAGATAGTCTTCCCGCAGTTTTCGGTAGGCTTGTTACATGGAAAAATGAAAGCTGAAGAAAAACAGGCGGAGATTGAAAAATTCAAAAGACGTAAAATCGATATACTGATTACAACCACCATCATTGAGGTGGGGATTGATGTTCCCAATGCCTCCCTGATGATCATCGAGCATGCTGAGCGATTCGGTCTGGCACAGCTTCATCAGCTTCGAGGCAGAGTGGGCAGGGGACAGCGCCAATCCTATTGTATATTAACCGGAAACCCGCAAAGTGAAGAAGCATTCCGCCGCATTAAGGCCATGGAAAAAACCAATGACGGGTTTTTGTTAGCCCAGGAGGATCTAAAAATACGCGGCCCCGGAGAGTTCATGGGTGTCAGACAGCATGGATTACAGCAGTTTAAGATTGCTGATTTAACGGCAGATTTGAAATTGAGCGAAAAAGCTCGTGAAATTGCGCGTACGATAGAAGTGCCTGATAATAAAATATTAAATAAATATTTACAATTAAAATTTAAAAATGATCTTATGCAAATAAGCGGATAAAGAACAATTTTAGGTAAAATAAAATGAAAAAATTTAAGCAAACTAATACTGTTAATAAATAATTAACAGTATTTTTTTGAGGAGGAATATCACCATGAAAAAAAATAAAGCCAAAGAACGACTGGAAAAATTAAAGAACGAGGTAGCCGAGGAAATAGGCATAGCCGGACAAAAAGCCAAAGCAGCACTGAAAGAGAAAAATATTAATAAGTCTTGAAAATACTTCTAGCATATTACTTCTGTGCCGGGAAACAATAAGATTACACTAACAAAAAGGAGGTGAATGTAAATGGCTAACAGAAGTAACAGAATTCTTGTCCCCCAAGCCAGGCAGGCAATGGATCAGTTCAAATTTGAATCTGCCCAGGAAGTTGGGGTAAATTTAAAACAAGGATATAATGGGGACCTCACTTCCAGACAGGCTGGCAGCATAGGCGGTCAAATGGTCAAAAAGATGATCCAGGCCTATGAACAGAATCAAGCTGGTGGCGGAATGTCATAATCGTGATCGCATATAACTAATATACTATACCAAACAAGCGGATTTACTGATATCCGCTTGTTTTCAATAGTTTATAAAAACTCATCAGGTTGCATACATCACCAATTGTTCTTCAGATATACCGGGAAATAATGATTTGCCAACTCCTAAAGCAATGATCCGGGAAGTGTTTTCGATGATATCGTCGATTTCTTTTGGAGTCACAGCAAGGTTACCGGAAAAGTAGGAAAGAATTTCTTTGATTGCATCAACGGATTTGCTGTCATTATAAAAAACTCCCGAATGCATACAATAGGTACGAATAGCCTGGTTGGCGATGATGGTCGCGCTTACGATAGTAGGACAGCCGATAGCAATAACAGGTACACCCAAACCTTCTATTGTCAAAGCCTGGCGGTGATTGCCAACTCCGGCACCCGGCTGAATCCCAGTATTAGCCATTTGAATGGTCGTCCCAATCCGTTCAACATCTGCAGCTGCAAGGGCATCGACCACTACTAGAAGGGCTGGTTTAATTTTTTCCACCACGCCTTTGATGACTTCAAATGTCTCCAGTCCGGTGATTCCCAGTACACCCGGTGCAATTCCGGAAGTAGGACGCATTCCTTCCACCAGTGCATCTGGAGCATGTTGATAATAATGTCTGGTTATGGGGCTGTATTCGATAAACTTGGGACCCAATGAATCAGCAGTAGCCCTCCAGTTCCCTAATCCAACCAGTAAAACACTGTCCTGAGGACCAAGCATCTCTTTTGTTAATAATTGCATCCCTTTTTCCATTTCAGCAATAATTTCAGCTTTTACATATGGATCATTGATTTTAAGCGGAGGCGATTCGATGGTAATATAAATTCCTTGAGGCCGGCCTAAAGCTTTTGCACCTTCTTGGTTCAATATGGTGATGGTGGTGGTCTTGGTACTTTCTCCCCGGGTTATTTCTTCTTTTACTCCGGGTATTTCTACTTTGGCTGCACCTCTTAATAGATCATGAGCTTCAACTGCCAGATCAAGATTAAGATTAAATTCTTCAATAAGCCTCTTCATAGCTGAGCCCTCCTTTTACAAATATTGTCGGTCATCAGATGATTTTTTATACTGTGGTGGCAAATAAAATGGCGACTTGTAAAAGTCGCCATTTTGGGGAGAGGAGAATTTTGTAAAGTTGTTGGGGAGGGTTTGTTACCAGACTTTTTCTGGTTAATAGTATCATTACCTGATTTATCAGAGATTATACAAAAATTTTGAAAAATTATTATGTTAAAATAAATTAATATATGTTAAAAGAGGGAATTTTAATTAATAAATCGAATCAGCAAGAAGGAGACACATAATATGAGGGTGATTAGCGGCAGGGCGAAGGGAAAACGGTTAAAGGCACCGCCAGGTATGGATACCAGACCTATTACTGATATGATCAAAGAAGCCTTGTTTAATGTACTTGGTGCGAATGTAGTAAATGCCAAGTTTTTAGATCTTTTTGCCGGAAGCGGCAGTGTTGGGATCGAAGCACTAAGCCGTGATGCACAGACAGTAGTCTTTGTTGATTACAGCCAGGATGCGATTAAAACCATAAAAGATAATTTAAATCATTGCAGCTTATTGTATGGTTATGAAATTTATAAAAACGATGTGGTGGCAGCCGTTAAAAGGTTAAAAAAAAGACAATTATTATTCGATTTTATTTATGTTGACCCGCCTTTTACCCAGGAAAATATTTTTCCAAAAATTATGACAGTTTTAGATGAGGCGCATATTTTAGAGCCTGATGGGACATTGATTATCAGAACACCAAAAAAAATGCACTTGCAGGAGAAGTTTAATAAAATTACCAGATTCCGTGTTAGTAATTATGGTGAATCTACATTAAATTATTATCAAATAATCAAGGAGGTAAACAATAACAATGGAAATTCTGCGTATTATTGATGAACTTGAAGTGATCCTCAGAGGAAGCAGGAAAGTACCATTTACCAATGGTTCAATAATTGATGCTGACAGATTTTTAGACCGTCTGGACAGGATCAGAGCCATCCTGCCGGAAGACATAATGACTGCAAAACTCCTGATCAATGAAAAAGACAGGATTGTCAATGAAGCACTGGAAGAGGCGCAAAAATATGTTGAAAAGTCCAAAGATACAGTTTCCCGCATGATAGATGACAATGAAATCACCCGCAGTGCCAGGATCAAAGCGGATGAAATTATTGCGGAAGCAGAACATAATGCCAAGGAAATCAGAAGAGATGCCAATGAATATGCGGAAGGTATTTTAATACATATGGAAATCGTTCTTAAAAAAGCAGTTGATGCAGTGAACATGGGTAAGTACGAGATAAGACAGGGATTGGAGGAAGATGATTTTTAATCGCTGCTCATAAAAATTGCCCAACAAAAGAGCAAAATGATAAACATCGCACCAATAAGCAGGCTGTAACAGGTGATGGTCCAAGCATCAAAAGCGTATAAAAGGCGATAAGGCTCTATTGACAGTGCTGGTAATGCTATCTTTTCTGCCAGCCAGTATTTATAAAAAATGAGCGTAAAGATACAAGAAAAAGTCATCTGCATGAAACGGGATAAAACATAAAAACTCATACGAATTGGCGTACCGGCAAATATACTCATAATTTGAGCGATCACCGACAAACCGCTGAAGGCCAGTACCATGCTGATAGCTGCTAATTGACCAGCCAGATTTGGCGTATCGGATAATGCAATTGCTCTGGTGCCGATAGTCATTTCAAAAATTCCCATCGCTGAACCATAAGCACCTTGCAGGGAAATATCCAAAAAGGACATGAAAGGCAACAATAACTGCGCCAAAATACGCATAAATCCCCATAGTGTCAACATCCGGGTGATGACTGAGAAAATAAGAATGAAACCGCCGATGGCCAGGATATTATTGATGCTGTTTTTGATCGACGTGCTTAATACACTGCCGATATCCAAGTCGCTGAACTTTTCCATCAATAACGAACGGGCGGAATGCCAGTTGTTTTTTACTTGCAGCCGGCTCTTTAATTTGACATTAGCTTTGAATCTCCATAACAAGCCTACCATTAGATTGGCCAGGTAATGTGAAGCGGCTAAAACAAATCCGACCTCCCGGGAACCAAACATACCTACTCCCACTGCTCCCAAAATAAAAAGTGGGCTGGAATTATTAGTAAAAGATACTAGACGCTCTGTTTCCTGGGCAGTCAGCAGTTTATCATCGTACAGTTTGCGGCTCAATAAAGCGCCGACGGGAAAACCGGAGGTAAAGCCCATGGCAATTACCAGTGAACTGCAGCCGGGAAGACGGAATAAAGGCTGCATCACCGGTTCCAGAAGAACACCCAAAAAGTAGACAAATCCCAGAGAAAACAATAATTCCGCGACGATAAAAAAAGGCAACAAAGCAGGCACTACAACCAAAGACCATAACTTGATACCATCTGAAGCAGCATTCACTGTTTCATCCGGATTTATTATCATGAAAAGGGCAAGAATTAGTATTATAATAAAGAAAAACAGGTTAGAGTATTGTTTCATTCAACAACTCCACAAAGGTATTTTGCTAAATATATGACAGTCAAATGGTAAGTTAGAAGTTATTAAAAGGAGGAACTTTTGGTGCCCGGAAGAAAACCAAAAATTGCACTGGTGCTGGGCGCTGGCAGTGCCAGAGGATTTGCTCATATTGGTGTTTTGCAAGTACTTAATAAAAATGGGATTTATCCGAATATTATTGTAGGCAGCAGTATGGGTGCTATGGTTGGAGGTGTTTATGCCTGCGGAGCTGATTTGATCATGCTGGAAAAAATGCTTGACAGTATTGATACCAGAAGTTTTTTTGATGTGCAAGTGCCGCGTATGGGATTTGTAGCCGGCAAAAAAATAAGCACTCTACTGAAATTGTTGACAAAAAACAAAAATTTTGCAGATCTTAATATCAAGCTGCAGATCGTGGCAACTGACCTATTATCAAGTCAGACGATTGTTTTGGACCAGGGCTCCATCGCAGAAGCAATCAGAGCCAGCATATCGATTCCAGGAATATTCCACCCTGTGAAGCGTGATGGCATGGTTTTGGTAGATGGTGCAATTACTGATCGCCTGCCAGTGGATGTGGCAATAAAACATAAAGCTGACCTGGTAATCGCAGTTGATGTTACCTTTACAGAAGAAAAAGAAATAGAAATCAGAAATGTGTTGGATGTGATCATTCATTCACTGGATCTGATGCAGAAGAATCATTTTGAAGCCAGTGCGGAAAACGCCGATTTCTTATTACAGCCCCGGTTAAGGTGTTTTTCTTCCAGCGATTTCAGCAAATCCAGCCAGATCATTGAATTGGGACGCCAGGCAGCACAAGAACAAATAAAGGCCATTACTGCTGCAGTACATGAGCTGAGTTTATAACCAAAGGAGAATTAAGAAAGTCTTGCCCCCCGCCCCTCATTTCGGGATGAGGCAGCAGCAAACTGTAAATATCAGTGGCCAAAATATCAAATGCCAGCATATCACCGGCAACGCTTTTCTCTTTTTCTTTGCTGAGCCTTTTCACTTCACTGCCACGGCTTAAGATTGTCAAACCCGATTTATTTTTCATTTCTTGCAGGATTTCCCGTCCTTTTGACGAAACTGCCAATATATGAAAATATTGTGGTCCGTGCTGATCAAAAACAGCGATATGCTCTTTTGTGAGAGCAAAAAAGGTGTATAATAATATGCGGTTAATGCGTGACAAACTGTATCGTTTTGATTTGATTCTGCTGCGCAGTTGGTCAAGGCTGCCACTAAGGTTGGAAGCTTCTTTTATCCTGTATTCCAAACCTTCGCTGATTTCGTAAATTTCCTTTAAGGAAGAAATCGTCATACTGCGCAGGCTAGCCAGTATAGCGAGCTCTAGGGAATCAGGCAAGACCGGGGCTCGGCCTGAAGCGAATTCTCTGGTTAATATGTTTTGACTGGATAAGGGCAGAGCCTGTGAAATATCAGGCGTGATGATTGGATTTTTATGTAATGCAGTTCTTATGGCTGTAGCACTACTGAAATTTGATAGTTTTTGGCTGTAGTAATGCTGACCTAATCGGGGAATAGTAAAGGGTGATAGGTTTAAATTATCCTTTTTAATGTTATGTAAATATTCAATTGCCAGGATATTATTAGGCCCGGACATGAGTTCTTCTATATTGGAAACCTGAGGACCAATAAACTGCTGCAGAGCTTTAGAGCGTGCGGCAGGGAAACTCAAGCCTTGTCCCAGGAATTGTTTTAGTAGTGTTCTATAATCATCCGGTTCTTCAGCAAGTATAGAAGCAATTTTTTGCAAATCATCAAGACGGCCGTTTTCGCTGCCAAAACCCAAGTGAGTGACTACGCCGGTCTTTGATAAAAGCTGCACAGCGCCGCGGGCAAAGTAATAGGCACTGCGCACTGCAAAACAAAAAGGCAGCTCAATTACTAAATCAATGCCGGCATTAAGGGCCATTTCAGCTCGGGACCATTTACTGCAAAAGGCCGGTTCAGCTCTCTGCAGAAAACTGCCGCTCATGACACAAACCACAGCATCAAAACTGTTGTTGTTTCTGGCAGTATTCAGCAAATACAGATGACCGTTGTGAAAAGGATTAAACTCAGCGACTATACCGAGTACACTCATTATTAACTCCTTTGCCCTGCTATATTGTCTATAAATCTTACCACTTATATGGGCAATTATGCTAGAATTAACTAAATAAAACCAGCATGGGGGTAAAAACCACTTTAAATAATTAGGGGAGGTAGAAGGATGACTTTATTGGAAGAAATCAGGGAAAAAGCGTCGAAGAAAGGGAAAACTATTGTTCTTCCTGAGGGAATGGAGGAAAGAACACTACAGGCAATCAAGGAAATCGTAAAGCAAAAAATAGCCAATCCGATCTTATTGGGCAATGAAAGCGATATCAAAGGTTTGGCCAGTAAAATCGGGGCTGATATTTCAGGGGCCCAAATCATCGATCCTGTAAGCTCAGCTTTGTATGATGATTTTGTTCAGGCATTCTATGAAATGAGAAAAAGCAAGGGTATTGATCTGGACAAAGCTAAAGCTACCATGCTGGATCCGCTTTATTTTGCTTCCATGATGGTAAAGATGGGGAAAGCTGACGGCGAAGTAGCAGGTGCAGAAAATACTACCGGGAATGTTTTAAGGCCTGCTCTGCAGATTATCAAGACAGCACCGGGCATGTCAGCAGTATCCGGAGCTTTTATTATGATCGTTCCTAATAGTGAGTTTGGCGACAAAGGAATATTCGTTTTTGCTGACTGTGCAGTTACCCCGGTTCCTACTGCAGAGCAAATGGCTGAGTTTGCCATGGCTTCTGCTGAAACGGCAGTTGCACTTTGTGGTATCGAAGACCCCAAAGTAGGAATGCTGTCTTTCTCCACTAAAGGAAGCGCTGCCCATGAAACAGTAGAAAAAGTAGTGGCGGCAACTAAAATTGCCCAGGAAAGATTCCCCAATCTGAAAGTAGATGGAGAATTTCAGGCTGATGCAGCCATAGTCCCCAGTGTAGGAAAATCAAAAGCCCCAGGAAGCCCTGTTGCAGGTTCCTGCAATGTCCTGGTTTTCCCGGATCTGCAAGCTGGCAATATCAGTTACAAGCTGGTGCAAAGGCTTGCTAAAGCAGAAGCTATCGGTCCTATACTGCAGGGGATGGCTAAGCCGGTCAATGACCTTTCACGTGGATGTAATGTGGAAGACATTGTAAATGTAGTTGCGATGACTGCAGTGAAAGCATAATTTAAATAATAATTACAGGAGGTTGATTATAGTGAAGGTTCTCGTAGTAAATGCCGGAAGTTCATCTATAAAATATCAGGTCTTTGATATGACCGATGAATCAGTATTAGCGAAAGGCTTGGTAGATAGAGTAGGTATTCCCGGGACCACATTGGAGCATAAACCAACAGGCAAAGACGAAGTAGTGATAAAAAGAGATTTGCCTGACCATACTGAAGGAATGAAGCTGGTTCTGGATGTTCTGGTAAATCCGGAATACGGATGTATCAAGAGTATGGACGAAATTGGCGCCGTTGGGCATCGTGTGGTTCATGGCGGGGAAGATTTTGCTGAATCAGTTGTAATCGATGACCATGTGAAGAAAGTAATCAAAGATTGTTTCGAAATAGCACCGCTACATAATCCGCCAAATTTGATGGGGATCGAAGCATGTCAGGCACTGATGACCAATGTTCCGCATGTAGCTGTTTTTGATACAGCCTTCCATCAGACAATGGAAGCAGCAAATTATATGTATGCACTTCCTTACGAAGTTTACGAAAAATTCAGAGTTAGAAGATATGGTTTTCATGGTACTTCCCATTATTATGTTGCACATCGTGCGTCGGAAATGCTGGGCAAGCCATATGAAGATTGCAAAATTATAACCCTTCATCTGGGTAATGGGGCCAGCATGGCAGCCATTAAGGGCGGCAAAGTAGTGGATACTTCCATGGGATTCACACCTTTAGAAGGATTGGTAATGGGAACCCGATCCGGTGATATAGACCCGGCAATCGTTTTTTATCTGATGGAAAAACTTGAAATGAAGTCATCTGAAGCCAACAGCTATTTCAATAAAAAAGCGGGTATGTTAGGTTTGTCCGGTGTTTCCAATGACTTGAGAGATATCCTGGAAGCAGCCAAAGCCGGTAACCAGAGAGCCAATATCGCCCTTGATGTTTATTATAACAAGGTCAAAGGATATATTGGCAATTATATGGCTAAACTCAATGGTTGTGACTGCCTGGTGTTTACCGCCGGAGTTGGTGAAAATGGCTACGATGTAAGAGAATGCATCTGTCAGGACCTGGATTACCTGGGTGTGAAAATGGATACAGAAAAGAACAAGGTAAGAGGCAAAGAAGTTGATGTGGCAACTGATGATTCAAAGGTCAGAATATTTGTTATTCCTACCAATGAAGAACTGGTTATCGCCCGGGATACCTTACGACTTTCAAAATAATCTGTTATTGGTAGAGGCGGGTAAGCCCGCCTCTTTTACTTTGTAAAAAAATTAATTAGAAGTGTAAAAAACTCCTTTATTGACAATAGTAAGTACAGCAGACTATAATAAATCTGGTGTTTTTATGAGGGTCATATATGAAAATAAATCTTAGGAAACTGAAACTTCGCCAGGAAGAGGCTGTAAATTTTCTTTTTACCGACAAACTTAATGACCAATTCCTAACTGACAGTGATGCCGCTTTAAGTGAACCGACAGAAATCAAGCTTGAAGTAAAACGGCAGAATGCAGTTTATTACGGGCAGGGTACGCTGAAAACTACCATCGAATATACCTGTTCCCGCTGTTTAAAGAAATTTACTCAGCCACTGGCATTGGATTTATCATTCATTATCACTGAAGCAGAGAATCAAACTGAATTCGATGAGGAAGTGATACTGCTTAGTAATGATGAGGCAGATCTTACATTTTATATTGAAGGAGTTATTTTTGCTCAGGTACCCTTAAACCCAATATGCAGTACGGATTGCAGAGGCCTTTGTCCCCTTTGCGGAAAGGACAAAAATGCAAATAACTGCAATTGTCATATAGATGACATAGATCCCCGATGGGAAAAACTGAAAAAGTATAAATAGGGAAGGAGGTTATGTTAAAATGGGAGTTCCCAAGAGAAGACAATCCCATTCCCGCACCAGTAGAAGACGTGCTGAGTGGAGAAAAATAGACAAACCAGGTCTGGTCGAATGTCCCCAATGCCATGAACTGAAAATGCCTCATAGAGCATGTCTGGGCTGTGGGTATTATAAAGGTAAAAATGTTCTGGAAGTTAAATAGTCTTATCAAAAAGTAAGTTGTAGCTAAAGTCGCTAACCTTACTTTTTGCCTTATTAGGAGGTTTTTTATTTGAGAATAGCAGTGGATGCAATGGGAGGAGACCATGCCCCGCAAGAGATCATTGCCGGTGCTGTAAGATGGTCAGATGAAACTTCATCAACTGTAATACTGGTGGGTAGAGAAGCAGACATTAAAAAGGAATTGAAACAGCTGGAATATGATCCTGCCAGGGTGGAAATTGTTCATGCAGCTGAGGTGATAGGCATGGAGGAATCACCGGCAGCAGCCTTGCGTAAGAAGAAAGATTCCTCCATTGTTGTTGCAACGAAATTAGTCAAGGAAAAACAAGCCGATGCATTGATATCATGTGGCAGCACAGGAGCACAGATGGCGGCTGCTATTTTTATTTTAGGAAGAATGGAAGGTATAGAAAGGCCGCCGGTTATTGCAGCGCTTCCGAACCTATCAGGATCTTTTACTTATTTAGTAGACTTGGGTGCCAATGTTGATTGTAAACCAAAACAGCTTCTGCAATTTGCAGTTTTAGGCAATGCCTATACCCAGTTATCAGCAGGCATGGCTAATCCCCGTATTGCACTCTTGAGTAACGGCAGTGAAGCAACTAAAGGCAACAGCACAACCATTGAAGTACATAATATTCTTAAAGAACAAAAGGGATTAAATTTTATCGGCAATATAGAAGGCCGGGATATTTTCAGCAATTCGGCTGATGTCATTGTGTGTGATGGATTTGTAGGAAATATTGTATTAAAAACTATAGAAGGTATGGCTTCTTTTCTGGCCAGGGCACTAAGTAAAGAAACAGGTCATGTGCCGGCACTTTTCAATAAACTGGATTATACTCAAGTAGGTGGAGCACCATTGTTAGGTATTGATGGGATAAGCATCGTATGTCATGGCAGTTCCAAAAAAGAAGCAGTATTTAACGGCATGGGTATCGCGAAAAAATCAGTTCATGATAAAATTATAGATGCGCAGAAAATAGCATTGAGTTCCATTACAGAAATATAGTTGAAAGTAAGTTTTTAGAGTAGGTATTTTTAAATTGTATGGAATATAATCATAATAAAACATTTTGGAGGGATGAATATGCAGGAATTTTTTGAGATAGCGCGAAAAATTTTGGCCGAGCAACTGGATATAGACCTGGAAGATATTTCTATGGAAACCACTTTTGAAGAAATTGATGCTGATTCAATTGATATCGTTGAAATGATAATGGCTTTGGAAGATATATATGATCTGGAGTTTCCGGAAGAGGATCTGGAAGATTATCCTTCTATGGGATTACTGATTAAAGCACTCTACACTTATTGGCAACAGATAAAAAATGACCAGTAAAATAACAGAATTCGCAGCAAAAAATAAAATCCATTTTAATAATGAAGCACTGCTTACTTTAGCCTTAACGCATCCATCCTACTATGATAAGGATAAGCAATCGTTTAACAATAATCAAAGGTTAGAGTTTTTGGGAGATGCAGTCTTAAATCTAATTATTGCCGAGAGGTTATTTGAGCGTTTCCCCCGGAAAGCAGAAGGTGAACTGACGAAAATAAGAGCAAAAATAGTCTGCGAGAAGGCTCTTATGCAAGTAGCGGTAAGAATAAATATTGGCAAGTATCTGCTCCTGGGTAAGGGAGAAGAGATGTCAGGGGGACGCACACGAAAATCAATATTGGCAGATGCAGTAGAAGCGTTGATTGGGGCTATTTATTTAGATAAAGGTTACCAAGCAGCAAAAGAATTCGTCATGGCATATTTTAAGCCAATTATGGAGAACACAGCCAACGGTGTTTACTATGATTATAAATCCAGACTACAGGAAATTGTACAGGCGAAAACCCAGAAAAGCGTAACCTATGCGATCATTGAAGAAAGCGGTCCAGCACATGCCAAGGTTTTTACTGTCGGAGTTTACTATCATGATGTTTTGCTGGCTAAAGGTACGGGAAAAAGCAAAAAAGAAGCAGAACAGAATGCTGCGGAAAAAATATTACAAGACGAGATCAGTCTTCTAAGATTATTATAAAAAGGATAAACTACATGTCACATTTTAATATACCCATTTTTATTCCCCATTTAGGTTGCCCATTTCAGTGTATATTTTGTAATCAGCAAAAGATCACTGCCGTAAAAGAAAGTGTTTCCGTGGGAGAGGTAAAGAAAATTATTGATACTGCTCTTCAAACGCTCCCTGAAGGTGCAATAACTGAAGTATCTTTCTTTGGCGGCAGTTTTACTGCTATTGATAAAAAACAGCAGGAGATGTACCTGTCTGTTGTAAAACCGTACCTGAAAAAGGGCTTGATCAGTGGGGTGAGGCTTTCAACCCGTCCGGATTTTATCGATCATTCCAAATTGGAATTTTTATCAGACTGGGGAGTCAAAACCATAGAACTGGGAGTACAATCCCTTGATGATAAAGTGCTAACAGCTTCAGGCCGGGGCTACAAAAGTGAAACCGTGTATAAAGCAGTCCAATTGATCAGGCAGCACCACTTTCAATTGGGCATTCAATTAATGGTGGGATTGCCGGGAGATGATTTATCAGCTGATCTCTATACCACCAAAGAGACGATCATTCTTAAACCTGACATGGTCAGAATTTATCCTACACTGGTCATTAATGGCACCCCATTAGCAGCAATGTACAGGGAGGGCAGGTATCAACCTTTAAGTCTGAAGGAAGCAATAATAATCTGCATGAAAATGTACCTGCATTTTCAAAAGGAACAAATCAAGGTGATCAGAATGGGACTGCACCCGGAAGAGGAATTGACCAAAGGGAATGCTTTACTGGCCGGACCGTTTCATCCTAGTTTTGGTGAATTGGTCATGCAGGCAGTTTTTAAAGAGCAGGCAGCTTTTTTAATTAAAAGATTACTGGGTAATAATAAAAATCTTAAGCAGTTGAGACTGTTTGTAAATAGTAAAGATTTATCCAAATTGATTGGTAACCATAAAAATAATATCCGCTATTTAAAGCAATTCTTTGATTTGGATGAAATACTGATCACTCAGGATCCATTAATGGCAAGAGACTCTGTAGGAGCAGACTGCAGGGAAGTATTATACCCCAGATACTGCTCATCCCGCAGTGATTTTATTGCAGCATATCTTTCTTAAGCTAAGTCAGAGAACTATGCCTCTTATCTGAGCTTTTTATTATGCTCGAAAAGGTAGGAATTTGGTATCTTATCAAGAAGTTATTAAGACAAACTGTTATTTTATTAGTACGATACTTAAGAAAAAATAGTTCGACATCTTAAAGAAGTTCTTACATTAAAGCGGAGGAATTAGCATTGTATCTGAAGAGACTTGAAATTAAAGGATTTAAGTCATTTGCTGATATGACTGAAATCAATTTAAAACCAGGCATTAACATTGTCGTGGGCCCCAATGGCTGCGGTAAAAGTAATATCGTCGATGCCATCCGCTGGGTTCTGGGCGAAACCAATGTACGGCATATTCGCGGTCAAAAGAATGAAGACATTATTTTTAATGGTACAGACAAGAAAAAGTCTCAAGGGATGGCTTATGCTGAGATCATTGTAGATAACTTCGACCATGTGCTGCCAGTTGAGTTTAATGAAGTTACAGTGGAAAGAAAATCATTCCGTTCCGGTGAAAGTGAATTTTACCTTAACAAAACTCGTGTGAGAATGAAAGATATTGTTGAATTATTTACAGGTACCGGCTTAGGTAAAAAGGGTTACTCCATCATCAACCAGGGCGAATTAGAACAGGTATTGAATGGACAACCCTTGGAACGCAGGCTGATTCTGGAAGAAGCATCAGGAATCATCAGGCATCGTCAAAAAAGGGATGAAGTAAAAAAGCGGCTGACAGAAACCAGTAATGATATTTTAAGGCTCGGTGATTTGTTAGGAGAACTGGAAGCAAGAAAAGAAGAAGTCAGGGAAAAAGCAGAAAAAGCCGCCGTATATATTGATGCAGCCAGTGAGCATGATGAACTGGAACGGCATGTGCTGACTCATGAATGGCTTAAGATTAATGAGGATATCAAGACCAGGAAGACTGATCTTACATCTCATCAGGTACAGCTTGAAGAAACCAAAGCCAAAATTACCATGTTGGAAAATGAATTACAACTAAACGATGTGGACATTAAGGATAATCAGTCACTTTTGGCCAGATTAAAAGAAGAGAGATATGCTTATGAATCAGCACTAAGCAGCATAGAGAGTGAAACTCGGTTAAGCCAGGAAAAAATCAAGAATGCCCGGGAGCGGATGGCCACTGCGGATCAGGATAGTGGAAAATATTTATCTATGCTGAATAGTTTGAGTCTGGATATTGAAGAAACATTAGTTGCCTTTGGGCAGGATCAGGAACAATTTGCTAAAAGACAGCAGGAGTATTTGCAAATGGAAAAAGAAGTACTCATGCTGGCTGAGAAAATAAAATTGCTGAAGATTCAGTTTGAAGAAAAGAAAACAGCAGTCTTTTCTGCAGTCAGGCAGGAAACTGAACTGGGTAATCATATTGTCAAAAATGAAGAGGAACTAAAACGGGCTGGCGAAAGAGCGGAAAGAATCAATATTCATGTGGAAGATATCACGAATAAAATAACTGCCAGCAAGGATACAGCAGCGGATTTACATGAGCAAATTACCCTCTGTGAAAAGCAGCATAACGATAATCTTAAGAGTCTGGAGAGATTTAAGCGGGAAAAAGAAATACTGCAAAAATCAGGGCAGGAATTGCTCCAACAATATGATGAACTAAAAAACCAAATACAAGCTATAACCAATAAATTAAGTGTCCACCAGGAAATGCAAAAAAATCTTGCCGGTTATTCTCAGGGAGTTAAAGCCATTGTCCGTAGGTTTACGGCAGGACGCGATAAAATATCCGGGTACATAGGCATTATAGGGGAATTAATCGATGTGAAGCCGGGATTGGAAACAGCTGTTGAAATTGCCTTGAACCGCGGTATGGAGAATATTGTAGTTGAATCCATCGATGATGCCCGCAGAGCAATTAATATTTTAAAAGATAATAATATGGGCAGAGTCACTTTTTTACCATTAGATGCCTTGAAAATTCAGCCTATAACAAAGTCTGTCTTGGATAATGTGAAAAAGACGGAAGGAGTTTTAGGATTAGGCTCTGAACTGGTGGATTATGATAAACACTTGAAAAAAGCCATCGAATATTTGCTGGGACGAGTCCTGGTGGTCAAGGATGCTGATATTGCTATAAAAATTTATAAAAATATGAATTTTCCCGGCAGAATAGTTACCCTAGAAGGAGAATTGATCAATACCAGCGGAGCTATAACCGGTGGAAGCAGAGCCCCATTACATATGGGGGTTATACAAAGAAAAGGGGAAGAAAAAAAACTTGCCCAATTACTGCAACAATTGAAAGATAAGGCAGCGCTGCTTTGGACGAAACTTGAGCAGCACCGGCAGCAAATAAAAGATATAGAACAGTCCATCAGCCAGGATAATAATCGTGTAATTGAGCAAAGTTTTAAATTACAAATGTTAATAAAACAGAAAGAGCAGACCCATGAAGAAGGGAAATCTTTAACACAGCAATATGATTCCTATCTTCAGGAGTTACAGCAAATCAATAAAGATTCAGCCAGATTAACGGATATAAATTCCAGGCTGCTAAAGGAAAAAGATGCCCTGCTGCAAAGGAATAGCACACTATCTGACGAACTGGAAATGATAAAGCAAAGTATCGAAATCGATACTCGCGATTTTGAAGTAAGCAGGGAAAGATTAAACTCCAATCAGGAACAGTTGGAAATGAAAACCAGGGAAATGGAAAATAACAGGAAAAACATTGCCCAGTTTGAACAGGTGAAGGAATCATACCAAGAGTCGTTAAAAACAGCAAATGAACTGAAAGAGCGAATGCAAAACACAATTATCAAAGAGAATGATTCTATGGAGCAAAAAAGGCAAATGATCGTCGAGCATCAGGAAAAACTGCAGGAAGTAGAAGAAAACATAGCCATTGCCGGGGAACGATCAAAGGACTTTCAGAATGCTGCTTATCAGCTGAATCAGCAATTAATACCGCTACGGCAAAAAGCTGCAGAAAATGAAAGCAGCAACAGGAATCTGGAGTTAACCATAGCCAGACTTGAAACAGAGCAGGATAACTTAATAAAAAAATGGCAGGAAAAATATAATGAGAATCTGCTTGGTATGGAGTTTGAGGCGAGCTTCAGCAATGCTGATATACGGAGATTTATCAGGCAAATTGCGGAATTGAAAACGCAGATCGATGATTTATGGCCCGTTGACCTGCAGTCAGTTAACGAATATGAAGAAATCTCAGCGCGTTATATATTTCAAAAGCAGCAATATGAAGATTTAGCAGAGGCCCGTGATTCTTTACATAGACTACTGGAGGAAACGGAAAAAATAATGATAAAAGATTTTTCTCACTTTCTTTTACTGGCTAACGAAAGTTTTAAAAAAACTTTCCGGGAAGTGTTTGGGGGAGGCGAGGCTTTACTGCGACTCACCCCAGCTCACAACGCAATGTTGGATGCAGGAGTGGAAATAGAGGTAAAAATGCCTGGAAAAAGAATGCAATCCCTTGATTTGCTGTCAGGTGGTGAGCGAGCTCTTACCTGTATTGCATTTATCTTTGCTCTGTTAGGGCTGAGGCCTGCACCCTTCTGTCTATTGGACGAAATCGATGCTTCACTGGACGAAACAAATCTAATAAGGTTTGCCAATTTTCTTAAAAAGATGTCTGATAATATGCAGTTTATTATTATTACTCACAGACAGACAACCATTGCAGCCGGTGAAAACATTTATGGAGTTACGATGCCGGAAAAAGGAGTTTCTTCAGTGCTTACCTTAAACATACAAGACGCTGAAAATCTGGCCGGATAAAAAATAAACTTAAGGAATGATATGAATGGCATGGTTTGACAAACTGAAAGGGAAAAAAAAGCAGGATGAAATAACGGAGGATCTCCATACTTCCCCGGAAGTATCAGGTGAGCCGTTATCCGGATATAAAGAAGAAGTAAATGCCGATAGCGAAGCCAGCCAAAACAAAGGCTGGTTTAACAGAATAAAATCCGGTTTGAGCAAGACACGAAAAAACCTTACTGACAAGGTTGAAGCATTGGTTAAGAGAACCGGTAGTCTGGACGAAGACTTCTGGGAGGAACTTGAGGAAATATTGATTCAGGCCGATGTGGGAATGAAAACATCAATAAACCTGGTGCAGAATGTCAGGAACAAAGCCCGCCAAGAAGGGATCAAGGACCCTCAGGAAGTGATCGGCCTGCTCCGGTCGGAAGTAGAAAAAGTGCTTTTAAATAATGAATCTGTCTGGGAAGATCCTGCCGGGAAGCCTCATATTATATTGGTGGTAGGTGTAAATGGAGCAGGTAAAACCACGTCCATTGCCAAACTTGCTTACAAATACAAAAGTGAAAAGCAAAAAGTTCTGTTAGCAGCAGGAGATACTTACCGTGCTGCTGCCATCGACCAATTACAAACCTGGGCTGACCGGGCTGGTGTAGAATTGATCAAACACCAGGAAGGTTCAGATCCGGGAGCAGTCGTCTTTGATTCCATTGCAGCTGCCAAAGCCAGAAAAAATGATGTCCTGATCATAGATACAGCCGGCAGGCTGCAAAATAAAGTTAATTTAATGAAAGAGATCAGCAAAGTAAAAAAAATTATTGAAAGAGAAGCACCGGATAGTGAAAGTGAAGTGCTCTTGGTTCTGGATGCAACAACCGGGCAGAATGCCATCAGCCAGGCCAGGATTTTTCAGGAAGCAACAGGTATTTCAGGTATCGTACTGACAAAATTAGACGGAACAGCCAAGGGCGGGATCGTATTAGCAATTGCTGATGAGTTGAAATTGCCGGTTAAATATGTAGGAATCGGGGAAGCCATAGATGATTTAAGGGAATTCTCAGCCACCGTGTTTGCAGAAGCCTTATTTGGTAATTAGGGAGGTTTTATTATGTTGGAAACTGCTATTATAGGTGGAACAGGAGTATATGATCCTGATCTGCTGAATGATACCCGAGAAACAATTGTAGAAACAGAGTACGGCCAGGTAAAAGTAGTCAGCGGTTCTTACCAAGAAACAGAAGTGGCTTTTATTCCTCGGCATGGGTCAACCCATAGTGTACCTCCTCACTTAGTGAATTATCGAGCTAATATTATGGCTTTGCACCAAATGGGGATAAAAAACATTATAGCAACAGCGGCAGTAGGTTCGCTGAACTTTGAATACAAACCTGGATTCTATGTTCTGGCAGACCAGTTTCTTGATTTTACAAAGATGCGTAAAAATACCTTTTTCGAAGGCGGAGAAAAAGGCGTAGTTCATTGTGATATGACAGTCCCTTATTGTCCGGAGGTCAGACAAGCATTGATGACTGCGGGCCGGGAAATGGGCCTTAAAATCGTAAACGGTGGTGTATATGTATGCACAGAAGGGCCTCGTTTCGAAACGGCTGCGGAAATAAACATGTTTAAAATGCTGGGCGGGCAACTTATAGGTATGACCAGTGTGCCGGAAGTATGCCTGGCCAGGGAACTGGGCATGTGCTACGCCAATATTTCTATCGTGACCAACTTTGCTGCTGGCATATCTACTTCAATCCTGACCCATAGTGAAGTGGTGGAAATGATGGGTAACAGTATTCATGAAGTTCGGCGCCTGATCATGTCTGGAATCAAAAATATTCCAGCTGCCAAAAATTGCTCTTGTGCAAATATTTTATCTGAAGCAGGGATTAATAAATGATTGCGCCCATAATTTACGCTGATAATGCAGTAAAAATACTGAATCAAAACCGCCTGCCCGATGAGGTGATTTATGAGGAATACCGGACAGCGGAAGAAATAGCTGTTGCGATCAAGGAGCTGAAAGTACGAGGAGCTCCATTAATAGGCATAGCAGCTGCCTATGGACTGGCTCTTGCGTTAAACTATTATACAGGACCCGAAACCTTATTAAAGGAACATTTCACAAAGGTAAAAAATTTGTTGGCTGCAACAAGGCCTACAGCTGTAAACCTTTTTTGGGCTTTAAATAAAATGGAAAGAATTTTTAATCATAATGAAAAGCTGGGTTTAAATCGATTAAAGATTATTCTGATCGCTGCAGCCAATCATATGCTGGCCGAAGATATTTCCATCAATCAAACCATTGGTAGTTATGGAGAAGAATTGCTGCAGGAAAACTGCCGGGTTTTGACGATTTGTAACGCAGGAGCATTGGCAACGGGAGGTTACGGAACTGCCCTGGGAGTGATCAGAGCTGCGCATGAAAAAGGGAAAATAAGTCAGGTATGGGCTTGCGAAACCAGGCCAGTCCTACAAGGAGCACGTTTAACGGTTTGGGAGCTGATGCAGGATCAGATTCCTGTCACACTGATTACAGATGGCATGGCTGGATATATTATGCAGTTAGGCTTGGTAGATGCGGTCATCGCCGGTGCCGACAGGATTGCTGCCAATGGAGACACGGCCAATAAAATCGGCACTTACTCCCTGGCGGTCCTGGCTAATTATCATAAGATCCCTTTTTACATTGCTGCTCCTCATTCAACCATTGACACCTGCATCTCCCGGGGGGCAGAAATACCCATTGAGGAGCGTTCTCACCAGGAGATAAGGCAATTCAGAGGCATAAACTTGACATTACCAGAGGTTAATGTTTTTAATCCTGCTTTTGATATCACACCTCATTATATGATTAAGGCTGTAATTACGGAAACAGGGATTATTGAACCTCCGTTTACGGAAAGTATTAAACATCATACTGTATTGATCAAATCAAGGGGGGGAGAACATGAAGATTTTGCTTAATGATATCAGTATTATACCTGTTGCAGGCGGCACTCAGATCATTGAAAAAGGTTATGTAGCAATCGAAGATAGCCTGATCACCGATATAGGAAACGGGCAAATCGGAACAGATGGTTATGACTTGGTCATAGACGGGAAGGACAAGGTGGTTATGCCGGGTCTTATTAATACTCATACCCATGCTGCCATGACCTTGCTTAGAAGTTACGCCGACGATCTGCCCTTAATGGAATGGCTGGAGACAAAAATCTGGCCCCTGGAAAGCCAACTGACCGCCGAAGATATTTACTGGGGAACCAAGCTGGCTATCGTGGAAATGATTAAATCAGGTACCACCACTTTTGCCGATATGTATTTTTATATGGATGAAGTGGCACGGGCAGTAGATGAATCAGGTGTGAGAGCATGTTTAGCCCGTGGCATGGTTGGTGTTGGGCCAGAGAGTGAAAAAGCTTTTGTAGAAAGCAAAGATCTGGTAAATAAGTGGCATAAGCAGGGGGATGGTAGAATTACTATAATGCTTGGGCCTCATGCACCTTATACCTGCCCGCCTGAATATTTGAAAAGAGTTGCTGCATTTGCCAAAGAACTTAAAACAGGAATACATATTCATGTTGCTGAAACCAGCGGAGAGGTTGCCAATACCATCAAAGAATACGGCAAAACCCCGGTGGAATTACTGAAGGATGCGGGGCTGTTTGAAAATCATGTTTTAGCTGCCCACTGTGTTCATTTAAGTGACAATGATATTGCCATACTTGCTGCAAGCGGGGCAGGTGTTGCTCACAATCCGGAAAGCAATATGAAACTTGCCAGCGGTATTGCTCCGGTCCCCAAATTACTTGCTGCAGGAATACCTGTTGCATTAGGTACGGATGGTGCTTCCAGCAACAATAACCTGGATATGATCCAGGAAATGAGAACCTGTGCCCTGCTGCATAAAGTGAACAGTATGGATCCAACTGTTCTGCCGGCCTATAAAGCCTTGGAAATGGCTACAGTAAATGGTGCTGAAACATTGGGCCTGGGCAAGGAGATCGGCAGGCTGCAAAAGGGCTATAAGGCTGATATGATCATTATCAATCTGGAAGAAGCACATCAGATACCCCGTTATGACATCGTTGCCAACTTGGTTTACGCTGGACAGGCCAGTGACGTTGATACAGTAATCATAAATGGAAAAATCGTCATGGAAAACCGCATAATAAGAACCTTAAATGAAGGGGAAATATTAAAAACGGCTAAGAAAATTGCAACCCGGTTAGTAAATTAAAAGAATACGAATATTATCTAAAAAAGAGGTAAAAATTTTTAACCTCTTTTTTTATTTCAATTCGTAAAAAATGCCTCATATAGAGAATTTAAAGGATTAAGAAATTATACCATCTATAAAGAAATATTATACTAGTAAAATTTAAGCAGGATGCAACCGCCCGACAGTGAATTAATAATGATGGGGGTGGCATTAATATTTTTATTAGCGCATTTTTTCACATATGTGCCATTATTTCGCTATACCCTCGTGCAGTATGAAATCATAAATTACCAATTATGATAATATTCGACGAAAAAGGAGGTGAAAAAATGGCTAATTACAAGGACCTCATTGCCAGCCAGCAAGGGAAAAAAGGCGGCATCATAGAAGCTTTCCACGCAATTCAAAGTGAGTATAACTACATACCTAAGGAAGCTTTAGAAGAAGCTGCTAAAGTTTTCGGGATGTCAGAAGCAAAAGCTTACGGAGTGGCTACATTCTATTCCTATTTGTCTACAGAAAAAAGAGGCAAATATATTATAAGAATGTGTGAAAGCGCTCCCTGTCATGTAGCAGGAGCAGATGCTGTTATTAAAGCAATCGAAAACTATTTGGGAATAGCCACGGGCCAAACGACTGCTGACGGCAAATTTACTTTGGAACTGACAGAGTGCATAGGACAGTGTCAGGCAACTCCGGTTATTACAGTAAATTCAGAACCGATTTTTAATGTTACCCCGGATATGATTCCCAGTATTTTGAGTGCCTATAAATAATAAGAGGGGGGTGAAGAACTTGGAAGAAATGCGTATATTATTGAAATATGCTGACCAGATTAATCCAGAGAGTGCGCAGGATTATATCAAAGTTGGCGGTTATAAAGGCCTGGAAAAAGCTCGCTTAATGGAAAAGAAAGCACTTATAGAAGAAGTGAAAAAATCGGGCTTAAGAGGCAGGGGCGGAGCAGGATTTAATGCAGGTATGAAGTGGAGTTTCGTACCACAGGATGCACCGGTAAAATATGTAGTATGTAATTTAGATGAAGGAGAACCAGGAACTTATAAAGATCGAATCATATGTGAAAAGAACGCTCATGCCCTTCTGGAAGGAATGGCAATTTGCGGTGCCGCAATTGGTTCCGATCAGGGTTACATATATTGCCGTGGAGAGTATCCTTTTATTGTAAAACTATTAAAGAACGCAGTTCAAAGTGCAAAACAAGCTGGGGCCCTTGGAAATTTCGATATAGAAGTAAGAATGGGTGCCGGCGCTTATGTATGTGGAGAAGAAACTGCATTAATTGAATCAATAGAAGGTCATCGGGGAGAACCTAGATTTAAACCTCCTTTCCCGGGTGTTGCAGGTTTATGGGGCGTACCTACAGTTGTGAATAATGTGGAAACCTTTGCTTGTCTGCCATACATTCTGACAAACGGCGCCCAATGGTTTGCTACAATAGGTGCTGCCAAATATCCCGGTACAAAAGTAGTGACATTGACAGGTGACATTGTCAATGCAACATATTTCGAAGTTCCTACCAATATGACCCTGCGTGATGTAATTTTCAAATTAGGCGGCGGAATAAAGAACGGCAAGAAGTTTAAAGCTGTTCAGGTTGGCGGGACTTCAGGAGCTTTTATACCGGAAGAGAACCTGGATACACCAATTGATTTTGACTCAATGGGAACGATAGGAGCAGCACTTGGCTCAGGTGCAGTACTGGTTTTAGATGAAACCAGGGATATCGTAGATACAGTAGCGCGTATTACCAAATTTTTTGAACATGAATCATGCGGCAAGTGCAATCCCTGTCGGGAAGGCACTTTCAGAATGCGCGAAATGGTGCAGAAGGTCAATGAAGGAAAAGGCACTGAGCGTGACCTGGAAAGTATTTTACTGCTGGCCAGAGTAATGAGGAGAGCTTCTTTGTGCGGCTTGGGACAGGCTGCGCCAATACCCGTTGAATCAACCATCAAACATTTCAAATATGAGTATATGAGAAAGCTCATATAATCTGAGAGGAAGGAGGTATTCCAGATGATAAGTCTTAAAATAGATGGCAAGGAAATACAAGTACCAAGAGGAACCATGCTGCTTGAAGCCTGCAGAAAAGCCGGAGCTGATCTCCCAACTTTGTGTTATGACGAAGATTTGCGACTGGCAGGCTCCTGCCGCATGTGTGTAGTAGAAGCCAAAGGAAGGCCGAATTTGTTAGCAGCCTGTGTCATGCCGGCAGAAAATGGCATGGATATACAGACCGAAAGTCCGGATGTGGTAGAAGCCCGCAAAGTAATTTTGGAACTTCTTACTGCCCGTCATAAATTTGACTGTCATGTATGTGAGAAAGATGGAGAATGCAAGCTGCAGGATTACTGCTACAGATACGGCGTAAAAGAATCCCGCTTCAGTGGTGAAGGACCGCATTTTTATAAAGAAGACCCGAATCCTTTCATTGAAAGAGATTATGACAAATGTATCATGTGTACCCGCTGTGTACGTGCCTGTGAGGAAATTACCGGAGCAGATGCCATAAATCTTGAAGACAGAGGCCATCATGCTAAAATATCCACTGCCTTCAATGGTATACTGGCAGATTCCACCTGTGTTTTCTGCGGACAATGCGTGATGGTATGCCCGGTAGGTGCTTTGACCAGTAAAGTATCAGCAGGCAAAGGTAAAGCTGCGCAGAATAAGAAAGTGTTGACCACCTGCACTTATTGCGGTACCGGCTGCACTTTAGAGCTCAACGTCAATAACGACAAGGTCGTTGGTGTGACTTCCAATCGTGATCGGGAGTACAGCCCGGTCAACAAAGGCGCTTTATGTGTAAAAGGCAGATTCGGATGGGATTTCATTCATTCTCCTGAAAGACTGACCACACCATTGATCAGGGAAAACGGAGAACTTCGTCCTGCCAGTTGGGAGGAAGCACTGGATTATGCAGCAGGAAAGCTCTCTGGCATCAAAGAAAAATATGGTGCCGATACCTTGGCTATGTTTACTTCGGCTCGGGTTACCAATGAAGAAAACTATCTGGCGCAAAAATTTATGAGGGCGGCCATTGGCACCAATAATGTTGATCATTGTGCCCGTCTCTGACACTCCGTAACTGTCGCCGGTCTGGGGGCAGCATTCGGAAGTGGCGCCATGACTAATTCCATCAATGAACTGGAAAATGACGCCAAATGTGTCTTTTTAATTGGAACCAATACCACTGAAAACCATCCGGTTATCGGTTACAAAATCCGCAAGAATGTTAGACAAAATGGTGCGAAACTGATCGTAGCAGACCCGCGGAAAAT
>JAAZFJ010000089.1 GCA_012511795.1 Syntrophomonadaceae bacterium | reverse complement strand
TGGCAACGGTGAAACCGCGGCTGCACTTATACTATCGCCCTTAAGAAATTTTTACTTTCTGATAATAAAAAAAGCAGGAGTTTCCTCCTGCCTGGTTTATGTGAAAAGTATTTACAACCCCGCTTTATAGGGTGAAAGCGGTTATCCTGCGGTTGTTTTTTCATCATTTTTTACATCAATTGTTCCATACCATGTACCAAACCTTTTACCTGGGATATTTTCTTTGCCGCCAGGATGACTCCCGGCATAAAACAACTGCGATCAATGGTATCATGTCTAATGATCAAAGTCTGCCCGGCTCCGCCGAAAATCACTTCCTGATGGGCTACCAGCCCGGGCAGGCGGACACTATGTATTCTGATGCCCTCATCATCTCCGCCCCTGGACCCGGCGATCTTCTCGTATTCCTTCAGGTCTCTGGGTGCTTTGGGCTCTCTCACTTCATTGATCATTTCCGCTGTTTTCATGGCGGTTCCCGAAGGTGCATCTACTTTTTGGTTATGATGCAATTCGATGATTTCTACATCCGAAAAATATTTTGCCGCTTCCCGGGCAAATTTCATCATCAATACGGCCCCTATGGCAAAATTAGGTATTATGGCTACACCCTTGCCCCTGGCAGTTGATATTTTTTCCAGCTGTTCTATTTCTATATCATTTAATCCGGTGGTTCCTAAAACACAGTTCACATCATTTTGCAAAGCTATTTTGGCATTGGCAAATACTGATTGAGGATTGGTAAAATCGATCAAAACATCTGGCCTCTGCTGTTCGATCACTTCTGACAAGGTATTTTTGATCACCAGGTCACAGTTTCTGATCACAGATATTTCAGATAGTTTTTTCCCTTCATCTTTGATATCCACTACACCAACTAATTCAAGACTTTCATCATCCAATACTGCTTTTACAGTTTCCAGGCCCATTTTACCCATAGCCCCTGCAATCACAACTTTAATTTTTTCAGCCATCATTTACCTCCTGTATCCTCTTAGGAATTAGTGTTATATATTTTCCCCTTATAGTCAAGTTTTCAAGATAATAGCTCTTTTTATATAATTATTTTCATTGTATAATTTACTAAACTATTTTAAATGGAGGTAGAAGTTGATGTTCTTTAATAAAGTATTAGTTGCCGTAGACGATTCTGAACAATCAGGCCGCGCTGTTGAAATGACAATTAAGCTGGCCAAAGCCGACATGTTTGGCACCATCGTATTATTTAATGCCTATGACAGCGGCAGCGTTGATATTACGAAACTAAGCAGCGCACAGAAACTTGACGATTTAAGAGCAGCGTCCGTTACTATATTAGAAAACTATGCCAGTCAATTTGCTGAACAAGGACTTGCCTGTCAAATCAAAAAAGCCGGTGGAGATCCTGCACCATTGATTCTGGATATCGTAGAGAATGATTCGGAATACGATCTGATAATTATTGGCAGCCGCAGGCTCAACAAGTTCCAGGAATTCACCCAAAGCAGTGTGTCAGATAAAATCACCAGACTGGTGACCATCCCGGTTTTAGTCATTAAATAAATCTACCCATCGCCGGCTGATGCCGGCTTTATTTTTTATACCCGGCAATGCTGCTTATCATGGTGTTTGTGTTGCCTGCATCATCATGATATATTCATTAATATCATAAAGGAGGGATTTTTGTGCCTTTTGACGGCTTGACTATCAGGGCGGTTACAGCTGAATTAAATCAGGCTCTGGTAAATGCCCGTATCGATAAAATATTTCAGCCGGAGAGAAATGAATTAGCCATATCGATGAGACAGGCAGGCACCGGCAATCAGTGCCGTCTGTTAATATCGGCTGATGCCAAATGGTCAAGGATCCATCTGGAAGATAATAAAAAGGTCAACCCGGCTAATCCTCCAAGTTTTTGCATGCTGCTTCGCAAATACCTCGAAGGCGGAAAAATTAAAAACGTCCGGCAGATCGATTTTGAAAGAATCATTCATATAACCATTGAAGCTTTGGATGACTTCCGGGAATGGAAAGAAAAAATTCTGATTTGTGAATTCATGGGGCGGCATTCCAATATCATCTTGGTCAATCCCGAAAATGATCTAATTATTGATGCTATACACAGGTACAGCAGCGAGGTTCGGGAAGTGATGCCGGGCAAACCTTACGTCAAACCCCCTGAACAGGGAAAACTTAATCCCCTCATAACCACCCAGGAAGAATTCAGTTCCCGGGTATGGAATCTGGGGAAGAACAGCCTGCTTGGTTCTGCATTGTTTCAGGTGTTTTCCGGTGTTAGCCCTGCTGCCTCCAAAGAGATCAGTTTGGCTGCCGGATTGGACCCTTTATTGCCTGTTGAAGAATGCGGCATATATGAACTTGATTCCCTTTTCTCTTTTTTCAACAAGTGCTTAAAAGAACTTGATGCAGGTCTTTCGGAACCCACCCTGATCTATAGAAACGGCAGCCTTAGCGATTATTTTCCGTTTAATTTTCATGCTAAACACAATGAAGACCTTTCTATGAACCAGGTTTGCAGTTATTTTTATTTTTCCAAATGGCAGGCTTTGCAGATGGACTCCATTCGCAGCAAATACCAGAGGCTGATTAAAGATTTTCTGGACAAGGCCAATAAGAAAAGATTTCACCAAGAAGGTGACCTTCAAAACGCTTATAAAAATGAAAAGTATAAAATATGGGGTGAACTCCTGACTTCTTATGCCCACACCATATCCAAGGGTGATACTCAGGCCACCGTACATAATTATTACACAGATTCGCCGGAAACCATCGAACTGGATGCACGGTTTTTGCCCATCCAAAATGCGCAAAGATATTTTCATATTTATAATAAAAGCCGAAGGGCTATATTGATACTGGAAAAGCTCCTTGAACAAAATGCTGCCGAAATAGAATACCTTGAATCAGTAAGTGTTTCCTTATCTCAGGCGGAATCCCTGACAGAGATTGCTGAGATTGCTGATGAACTGGCAAAAGAAGGCTATATAAAAAGAAAAGGCCAAAAAGCCGGCAAAAAAATCGAGAAAGAACATAGCCTGCCCCGCAGATATCTTTCCAGTGACGGCTTTGAGATGCTGGTAGGCAGAAATAACCGGCAAAATGATATGCTGACCTTGAAACTCTCTGACCGGAACGATCTCTGGCTGCATACCAAAAATATCCCTGGTGCACATGTGATTCTGCGCTTGGATAAAAATATCAGATCAATTGATCAGGTGCCGGAAAAAACCTTGGAAGAAGCAGCAGCACTGGCGGCCTATTTCAGCAAAGCCCGTCAGTCTGACAAGGTTCCCGTGGACTATACTTTCCGCTATAATGTGAAGAAACCGGGGGGTGCCAAACCGGGCATGGTGATCTACGACAATTACTGGACGGTTATGGCCGATCCTCAGTCTCAATCATTTTTAGGAGGGATACTAAATGTTTAAACCAGAGGATTTTGATAAAAAAGTGATCGATCTGAACAAATTCGTATCTCTTATAAAACCGGGGAACCGGATCTTTCTCACCAGCGGGCCGCTCATCCCTGCCCTGGCAGCTAAAACAATTAAAAACTCGGAAAAACTCTTTGGTTATGATCTGGAAATCATTCAGGTCTTCTCTACCGGCTTATATTTTACCCATGATTCAGAAAACAATCGCAATTACCATTATAAATCCTTCCGCAGCGGTGAAGCGGTTGGTGATACATCCAAAAAGGATTATTATTCCGCCAATCTCCTGGAAATACCCTATATATTTGCTACCCGGGCCATTGATATCGATATGGCAGTTATATCCGCCTCCCCCCCAGACAAAAGAGGGTTTATGAGTCTTGGTATTGCCATCGACACAGCGGATACTGTCATGAAAAACGCTTCTGTGGTAATCGCAGAAGTAAATCCCAATATGCCCGTAACTTATGGAGATACCCTGATCCATGTTGATCAGGTGGATTATGTGATCCAGAGCACTGAACCTATACTGGAACGGGAACGTAAGCCATATGATTTCATTCAGGACAGAATCGGCTGGCAGATAAGCAATTTAATTGAAGATGGTTCAACGGTTGTCATGCACCCGGGCAGGATTTTCGACGCCATCGCCTCACACCTTAAATCCAAAAAGGAACTGGGGATCCTTACCAACATCGTTTCCGACTGGGTCATCGACCTTATAGAAGCCGGAGCAATATCCATCGACCGTAAGCGAGAATATGGGGGTCAAATTTCCACCAGCTATTGTTATGGTACCCAGGCGCTTTATGACTATGTAGACAATAACCAGCTTTTTGGCTTTTATCCTATTTCCAGGCTGGCCAATTCCCTGGTCATTAGGAAAGTATCCAAACTTATAAGTATTATGAATGTGGAAAAGATCGATATTACGGCAGCAAAAGTCCTGGTGTACGCCGGTGACGATCTGCTTTCCGGTTATGAAAGTAAATTTAATTTCGCAGTGGCAACCGCCTATTCAGGCAGCGGGAAAGTGATTTTTGCTCTGAAGTCTATTGACCAGAACTTCCAGAGTAACATCGTCATTTCCCATACTGAAGATACTGACCGGGTCAGGTCAACCTTCAGCACTGTCAGGTATGTGGTGACCGAATACGGCATCGCTTCCCTTTTCGGCAAGTCCAATCGTGAAAGAGCCATGTCCCTGATCGAAATTGCCCATCCCGATCATCGGGAAGCATTATTTGAACAGGCCAAAAAGGAAGGATATCTTTATCCCGACCAGATCTATAGATCAATAGCCGCCAATTATCCCAGGCAGATTGAAACCATGAAAACTTTCAAAGGCGAGCTGGAGCTTAGAATAAGACCGATCCGGGCTTCTGATGAAGATATGATGAGAAGGCTCTTCTACAAGTTTTCCGACCGGGCGAAATATTATCGCTATTTCACCAGTATCAGGGTCATGCCCCATGAAAACATGCAAAAATACCTGAGTGTGGACTATGATAAAATAATGTCCCTGGTTGCCATCCATCAACAGGGAAACACCCAGCGAATCGTAGCTGAAGCCAGATATGCCGCCTATCCCAAAGGAGATGTCTATGAGATGGCCTTCCTGGTGGATGAGGAATTTCAGGGCAAGGGGATCGCCACCTTCCTGGCAGAATATCTGATCAAGATTGCCAGGGACCGGGGAATCAAAAAGCTCTGCGCTTTGGTCCTGTCACAGAATGTCCAGATGCTGTCGGTTTTAAACAAACTTTCTGTCAAACCGGAAAAACACTACGACGGTGACACCGTAGAGCTTTTCTTTGATTTGTAAATTTCTTAAACATAAATAAAGCCATTAAAAGCCAGGAGCGTACTGTTCCTGGCTTTTGGACTATCATTACATGTTTTCAGTCAGTTTCCAAGTTGTTATTCCCACTGTATACAGAACGTATTACTAATAATAAGATACCTTACTTCTCCGAGTTCACGATCCGGTTATAAGCTTTCACCGTCATCAGGTAATAGATAAAATAAATCACAGTGAATACAACGATGGTTACAATGGTTGATACCACCAGATTAGTAACCAGCAGATCTGCCAATGCCATCAGGGCTGCCCAGCTGTGGGCAATGCCGACCAGCAAGGGGAAAAGGAACACATAGAGCAGCTGTTTTCTGATTGCACTGTGTATCTCGCCCCTGCTGAGCCCTATATTACGAAGGATCTGATAGTTAATCTTTTCCTTTTGGGCTTCATTCAACTGCCGGAAATAGATGATACTGCCGGTTGCCAGCAGGAATACCAGGCCCAGGAATCCGCCGATGAACATGAGCATTCCCCGCTGCTCCATATTGCGCATATATTCCGAGTAATAAGAATTCCAGCTATAGGCCGGCAGTGTACTTTGCAGTTCCGCCGTTAAGGCCTGGCTGTTTTTGTGATCGTCTACCATCAATACCCGCAGAGATCCCGGTTCCTGTGCTTTGGTAAGCTGTTCATAGGCTGCATCATTTAACACCAGAGATGTCCAGGTATTGGAATTATTGGTCAGCTTGTAGGAACGGCGGTCGGTGATATAGAATTCCTGGCGATTCTCTTCATCCAATGCCAATGACACCTCTTTATATAAATAATCTTCCCGAGTGTCATAGTCGGAATGGACGATTACAGCCTCTTGCTGCCGGGTGATATCTACCTTTTCCCAGCCTTTGATCCGGGCCAGTTCATTATAATCACTCTCCGGAACTACCGAAAAATGAATACGATCATCGTGTATAATTCCCAGAGCCGAGATAAAGCTGATCTCACCTGAATGAAGCAAAGGATTTTGTGGGTATTTGGCAAGAACCCGTTCTACTTCCCGGTCCCGGCTATCATCATTCCAATACACATAACTGAAAGGATTGTGGTGATCCACTGCCTTGTTGATATCACTATAGACCCCATAACTCATCCCCATGGCGGTGAGCGTAGTGGCGCTTAATACGGCAATGGTAGCCAGGAGAGTGGCATTGCTCTTGATCCGGTACAGCAAATTGGAAATACTGATCAGGTTTAAGCCCTGGTAGTAGCGGTTTAAATTTTTCCTGGAGCGCCTGATGACAAATACGATGAAAGAGTGAAACAAACCATAGCTTCCTGCAATCACCAGAATCAAAACCATTGGGGCATAGAGATTAAAGTTATTAAATAAATGAAAGGCCAAAAAATAACCTGCTACGATGGCTGCAATGGATACCAGAGCCAACGGAAGGGAGGCATTGGGTTCCGTTTCTCCGCTCTGTTCGGCATAGAACAGATCCACCAGTTTGAAACGATATATGAGACTGTAAGCATAAAGGGAAATCACTGTAAAGATCAGTGAAAACACCGCAGCTGAAGTAAGTATGGCTTGCGGCGATATAGCGAAATAGACCTGCACAAAATGTCCCATCAGCCGGAAGAAAAGCATTACAAAAAGTTTTGAAAACATGCTCCCCACGATCATTCCAACACCAAGTGCAGTTACCCCCATGACCAGGTTTTCATAGAAAAGCATCCGGGCTATCTGTTTCTTTTGTAAGCCTAGCAGTGAATAGAGCCCGATCTCTTTTTTTCTCTTACGGGTGAAAAAAGAGTTGGAGTATCCTATAAAGATGGCTGAAAAAACGGCTGCGCAGATCGCGCCCAGCTTCAGCATGGTCTTGGTGGTTTCCCCTACTGTCTGAGCTACCTGTTCATTGTATTGGATGGAGACAAAGATATAGAAAACCATGATACTGAAGACCATGGAAACAAAGTAAAGGGAATAGTTCTGTAGGTTTTTCCTGATATTACGGGTGGTGAGATTAAATAATGTCACGGTTGTCACCTCCCATAACCGCCAGAACATCCAGTATCTTTTGGAAGAACTCCTTGCGGGAACTTGCTTTTATCAGTTCAGTAAACAGCCGGCCGTCTTTGATAAAAATGATCCGCTGGCAGTAACTGGCGGCAAAGGCATCATGGGTCACCAGCATGATACTGGTGCCCTGCTTTTCATTCATGTCGCTTAAGCACTGCAAGAGTTCTGCTGATGATTTGGAATCTAAAGCCCCGGTGGGTTCATCGGCTAAAACCAGGCTGGGTTTGTGGATGATGGCCCGGGCTGCTGCTGCACGTTGTTTCTGTCCACCGGAAACTTCATAAGGGTACTTGTTTAAAATGTCATCGATCCCCAGCATCAAAGCTGTTTCATATCCCCGCCTCTCGATTTCAGCAGTGTTAACTCTGGCCAGAGTCAGAGGCAGGATGATATTTTCCTTGATGGTCAGGGTATCCAGAAGATTAAAATCCTGAAAGATAAAGCCCAGTTTATTGCGCCGAAAAGAGGCCAGCTGCTCTTCGTTCATTTTATTGAGGTCAGTTCCGTCGATGTGAATGCTTCCCCCTGTGGGCCGGTCAATGGTGGCGGCCAGATTCAGAAGAGTGGTCTTCCCTGCCCCCGAGGGCCCCATAATGCCAAAAAATTCACCGGCTTTTATATCCAGGTCGATGTTATCCAGGGCCGGGTAAAGGGCTCCCCGTGACCCGTATACTTTTTTCAGATTCCTTACCTGTAAGACTGTATTCATTTATGATTCCTCCTCTGCCATTGACCGTGGTATTTGTCCAATAATGATTTTTTTCGCATTTATCTTCGCAATACGCTTAAAATCTGGCTTTTGTTCTGTTTCGATTCTGGCGTTATTCTTAAAATATCTCATGATGCTTTTCATGATAATTCTAATTAATAATGATCTTTTTTGATCTCTGTCATTATCATGCCACAGCCAGGTGACAGGATACCATTTATCACCATGACAAAACGCCCTTTATCCTTACATTTTTGTAACCCACAGATGAAAGGCCCCTCCTTCCCCATCGTCAGGGCTTTTCCTGCCCCTTACGCAAAGCCCCGTTAACTTCG
>JAAZFJ010000088.1 GCA_012511795.1 Syntrophomonadaceae bacterium | reverse complement strand
TCAGAATACATGCAAGGACTTTTATTATGAAATCTTTTCTACCACTTACCACTCAGGAGGCAGTTTTTTAAGCTGAGCCAGGTTAAATACTGGTCCATCCAGGCAGATATATTCACTGCCTATGTTGCATCTTCCGCATTTACCGATTCCGCACTTCATTCTGGCTTCCAGAGTAGTAATGATCTGTTCATCTGAATAACCCATTTTTTCCAGGGCCTGTAGGACAAACTTGATCATGATCGGAGGTCCGCAGGTTACAGCAATGGTCCCTTTAGGGTCAGGGTTGAGTTCCTGCAGATAAGAAGGAACAAAACCAACATGACCTGACCAGTTTTCTTCCTCGTTATCAACGGTGACAAATACTTCTGTATCTTTCATGGCCGGCCATTTTTCAAATAATTCATCTTTAAAACAGAGGTCTGCATAGCTTCTGCTGCCATATATTATGGTTATCTTGCCGTAATCTTCACGGTGTTTAAAGCAGTATTTAATAAAGGAACGCAAAGGGGCTAAACCTATTCCGCCGCCAATAAAAAGCATATCTTTGCCTTTGCATTCTTCTACCGGAAAACCATTGCCATATGGTCCCCTTACTCCTAAAGTCTGGCCTATATCAATAGTATGCAGATTATCAGTTAGCAAACCTACCCGCTTGATGGCAAATTGCAGGTGATCATTTTCTTCCTGCCAGGAAACTGAAAACATTCCTTCCCCTACCGGAACATATGAAACCATAGCCAGCTGCCCGGGCATTACATTAAAAGGCACTCCGTTTTCACTCCTGACATAGAATGTTTTTACATCAGGTGTTTCGTCTATTATATCCACTACTTCGACCATTGAGGGAACAAGCGGATTTTCGCAGTTACAATCAGCCATTATTGATATCCGCCTCCTTAACTTTTTCGATGATTTTTACGATGCTTACTCCAGCTGGGCAAACTACTATACAGCGTCCGCAGCCGGTACATAATGGTTCACCATATCTTTCCGGGAAAAACTGCAGTTTATGCAAAAAGCGGTTACGGAACCTTTCCGCATCCAATTCCCGGGGATTATGTCCTCCTGCCATCTGGGAGTATTCCCGGTACATACAGGAATCCCAGCAGCGGAAGCGATAACCTTCTTCACCAGTAGTTTTTACCTGTATATCAAAACAGTAACAGGTAGGACACATATAGGTACATATCCCGCAGTTATGACAGGGATAAGAGAGATCCTTCCACATTGGATGATCAAACATATCCTTCAGTTTCTCGGCTACACCTTCATACGCTACTTGGCGTTTAAAAGGTTTTAAAGTCGGAAGAGTGACTTCCCGTTCCTCCAAAAGGTCTTTAATCAGTTCAGTTACTGCTTCCCCTTTGTCGGTTTTGGCTTCCCAGGCAAAGTCACCTTCACCTATATCATGAATCAGGACATCAGCGTTCTTAGGTTCATTAGGGCTTACGCCCATGGAATCACAAAAGCAGCTTGACCCCGGGTTATAACAGGCGTTGACGATCATTATAGTGTTATCTCTTCTTTTCCGGTAAAATTCATCCTCGTAGCTCTTGGTGAAGAAAAGCTCATCCAAATAATCAATCGCCTTTAGATCACAGGAGCGCAGGCCAAAAATGATTTTTGGCTCACTTTCTTCATAAACCTTATCAATATTGATCTTCTGCCCTTCGCTTTTAAAGCCGTACATCTTTTCCGTCTGCGGGAACACAATGCTCTTCGGGGGTTGGTAGACATTTAAAGTATCCAGCATAATATCATCGAAATCTTCGTTATAAGTCTTAAAGGAAAAGAATCCAGTCTGTGCCCCCCGCTGCATCGGCACATATACATCATGCTCTTTGGCCAGTATTTCAAGTACCTTTTCCAATTTTGCTTTCTTAATTACTTTCATCCCTTACACCCCTTTTACAGAAAATCGTCGGGATCATTCTCCCGGTACTGACTGAGCGGCGGTTTAGCACCTTCCTCATACTTTAATCCCGCATCAAAGGGACCAAAGAAACTATCAACGTCCTTGATCAGCTTTTGATTTAAAAGCATTAAAGGTATATTTACCGGGCAAACCCTTTCACACTCGCCGCATTCTATACATCTGCCGGTCATGTGGGAAGCTCTGATGATATGATACATCATATTATCGCTGGTGTTGGCTTCCCTTCCCACCCACTGGGGTCTGGATTCATCAAAAATACAGGTACGGCAGTTACAGGCTACACATGCCTGACGGCAGGCATAACACCTGATACAGGTGGAAAGCTTATCTTCAAAAAACGCATACCTTTCATCAGGAGTCATGGCTTCAATTTCCTTGACCCTCTTAAACCTTTCACCCTGCATACGGGGGGCTTGTTCCTCACCTAAAAGGACATCATATATAACCGGGTTAGGCTGGATACAATCATTGCATTTTGCTGCAGAAAGATCAGCATCGGTATTTTTTTCGAAGCCCGATTCATTTCTTAAAGCCTTTAGCGGGTCTTTCATACCCGGGCAAGATACCCCTACGATATATAATCTGTCGCGGGTAAACTGATGATCCTCTAAAAGCCTGACGATGCCCCTTGAGTCACAGCCTTTTACCACAATGCCGATTCTCTCTTTCCCGTCACGAAACCTTAAAAGGGCATTTGACAGGTTATGGATCGAGAATTCATCAAACACTATATTCTCTACATCTTCTATACTCTGGGCATAGAAAGGGCGGCTTTGAAAATCAAATTCGCTTTTTTCCCAGGCCAGGAACATATCAATCTTTTTTTCTTCAAAAAGCTTACGTGCAATATCTTTAATCTGATTGGTTATTTCGATCATTTCACATCCCTCAGCTTTCTGTTGGGGCCTAGACCTTTTACATCATCCACCAGTTTTTGCATGACTTCCTGGAACTTGGTTCCTTCAGAACCTGATATCCAGGCGGTCTGGTATCTGCCCGGTTCAATTCCGATAAACTCCAAGAGGCTTTTCATTATCGTATGACGCCGGCGGTTGTAATAATTGCCACTACCATAGTGGCATTCACCCGGGTGTCATCCGGATAACAAGACACCATCCGCCCCGCGGTTAAAAGCTCTTAAAACCAAATTGGGATCCATTCTGCCTGAACAGGGGGTTCTGATTATTCTTACACTGGCAGGATATTCCAAGTGATTCAGTCCTGCTAGATCTGCCGCTGCGTAAGTACACCAGTTGCAGGCAAAGACGATTATTTTCGGTGTATATTCTTTGTTTTCTTCTATAGACATAATGCATCCACCTCCGCTACCAGTTGTTCATCTGTAAATCCTTTAAGAGTTATGGCGGTAGTCCGGCAGGCAGGCAGACATGCTCCACATCCCTGGCACAGACTGGGGTTAATATCTGCTACCCGACGGTTTATTTGTTGGCCATGATAGCGTTCCGCCAGCTGTTTGATTGAGATTGCCTTATAGGGGCATATGGGTACACAGAATTCGCAGCCTGAACATTTATTGTAATCAACTTCAGAGATCATTGGTTCGGTTGCCAGTTCATTTTTGGCAAACAGTCCTAAGACTTTTACTGCTGCAGCGCTGGCCTGGGCTACTGTATCAGGTATATCTTTAGGCCCCTGACAGGTACCTGCCAGATAAACTCCTGCGGAAAAAGTTTCTACCGGCTGCAGTTTGGGATGGGCTTCCTGGAAAAATCCATCCTTATCGGTGGTAAACCCTACTATTTTAGCTAAATCTTTAGCACCTTCTGCCGGAACCATGGCAGTTGCCAGAACTACCATGTCTACTTCTACTTCCATGGGCTTGCTTAAGAGAGTATCTTCGGTCTTTAAAACCAATTTGTCCCCTTTAGGATATATTTTGCTTACTCTGCCTCTGATATATTTAGCGCCGGCTTTTTGCGAACGCATATAGAATTCTTCATAGCCTTTGCCGGTAGCTCTCACATCCATGTAAAATACATAAGCATCAGAATCAGGGTGTTTGTCCTTTAGCTGATAAGCATGCTTGGCAGTATACATACAGCAAGCTCTGGAACAGTAACTTTTGCCTTTGGTATCATCTCTTGAACCAACACATTTGATAAAGGCTACACTGTCTGGTATTTTTCCATCAGAGGGCCTTTGGATCTTACCGCCGGTTGGTCCGCTGGAACTGGACAGTCTTTCAAAATGGAGACTTGTCACTACATCGGGATACATGCCATAGCCATATTCGCCGTAAGCTTTTTCCCATTCAAAAAGGTCATAACCGGTAGCCATTACAATGGCGCCGATATCTTCGGTGACTATTTCATCTTTATCGTCATAACGTATTGCTTTGGTGGGGCAAACTTTTTCACAAACACCGCACTTGCCATTTAATAGTTTGGTACAATGCTCTGCATCGATAAAGGGTTTTCCTGGAACCGCCTGTGGATAAAGGAAGCGAACAGCTGTAGTTTGTCCCATTTCCATTTCAAAAGCATCGGGTATCTTTTTAGTGGGGCATTTTTCCATACAGGTGCCACATCCGGTACACAGATCCCAATCTACATATTTGGCTCGTTTTTTTATAGTAACTTTAAAATTGCCTATATATCCATCTACATTAACTACTTCCGCCATTGTCATCAACTGAATGTTAGGATGCTGTGCCACAGCAACCATCTTGGGTGAGCCTATTCAGGCGGCGCAGTCCATGGTAGGAAAGGTCTTGTCTATTTGGCTCATCTTTCCGCCGATGCTGGCTTCTTTTTCTACCAATAGCACTTTATGACCGGCTTCGGCAATATCTAAAGCGGTTTGCATGCCGGCTATTCCTCCGCCGATGACCAGGGCTCTTTTAGTAATTGGTATTGTTGCAATTTTTAAGGGTTTATGCTTTAGTACTTTGCTTACTGCCATGCGCACCAGATCTTCGGCCTTCTGGGTCGCCTCTTCCCGGTCTTTATGGACCCAGGAGTTTTGTTCCCTGATGTTGGCCATTTCAAACATATAGGGATTCAGCCCGCCGTCTTCCACTGCTTTTCTAAAGGTCTTTTCATGCATACGCGGAGAACAGGAGGCTACTACCACTTGCTGCAGACCGTGCTCTTTGATGGCGTTTTTAATCAGTTCCTGCCCGGGATCGGAACACATATATTTATAGTTCGTGGCGAAGATTACACCGGGCATATTTTTAGCGGCTGCGGCAACTTTTTCCGTATCAACTACGGAGGCTATGTTGGTGCCGCATTCACACACAAAGACACCTACTCTTCTTTTCATTGTTTTTCTCCTCTCCAGGTGTTTAACCATTAGTTATTGCTGTATACTAAGAAGTCTTATTCTTTGTTTTTCTCCCGCTTTTTCAGTTCACCGGTCACATAAGCTTCGGCTGCTTTTACTGCTTTGTCATTATCTGTAGCTAAAAGTTCCGCCAGCTTCTGTATTTTCTTCTCGTCACCTTTGACCAGTTCAACCAGGGTCACTGCTCTTTCTTCATCCTTTATAAGTTTGGAAGCAATTTTTTCGGGACTCTTTTGCAGTGATTTTATGAAGGCCTGGGTCTTCTTCTGGATTTTTTCTTCGTCTTCTTCAGCAGGGACTGCTTTGGCTTCCGCTTGCTGCTTTTCTTTCAGGGCGATCTCTTCTGCTCTTTTGCTCACTTCCCTAAGGTAACCTAGGGCTTCCACAAAGTGTTTGTCCGCTTTTACTTGTTCCGGGCTGTCGCCGCAGGCAATGGCCATAAGTTCAGTTACATAGTAAACAGGCATATCGAATGTTTCGCCGCTGCCTTTTTCGGCGCTTTTTTGCCGCATATCCAGATTCATCATACATAAGGGGCAGGCGGTTACAATGCATTCTGCTCCTGCTTCTTTGGCATTTTTTAATACTGCTGCGATCATTTTTTGCCCTACTTCTGGCTTGGAAGTTGCCAGGGCTGCTCCGCAGCATTCGGTTTTATAAGCCCATTCTACAGCTTCTGCTCCCAAGGATTTTACGATGTTGTCCATGCTTTGGGGATATTCTGTATCATCAAAGCCGGTATGCCCTTGGGGCCTGACTAATAGGCAGCCGTAATAACAGGCGGCTTTCATTCCTTTTAATGGTTTGGTCACTTTATCAGCTATTTTATCAAGTCCTACCTGCTGGGTTAAATAATCTAAAATGGAATAAGTCTCGTTTTCGGCTTTGTATTCCATGTCGATTACCTGTTCTACTTTGGCTTTCATATTGCTGTCGTTTCTTACCACATGTTCAGCATTTCTAAAGCGGTTATAGCAGGCGGCACAAGGTGCCAGAATATTGAGCCCGGTTTTCTCTGCAATAGCCAGGTTTCTGGCTGGCAGGGCGATTGATAAAAGTTTATCGGTATTATGGCCGGAGGTTGCTCCACAGCAGTTCCAATCTTCTATTTCTACCAATTCGAATCCTAATATTTCTGCTGTCCTTTTGGTTGAAACATGATATTCTATGGCGCTGCCTTCCAGTGAACAACCGGGATAGTATGCTACTTTCATTTTATTTCTCCTCCCTTTGTTCCTGTACCCGGGCAAATATCTTTTTCATCTGGTCTCTGCCTTTAATTCTTTCCGGCAGGATACTTATTTTGCCTCGCTTAACCATGGGAAGTCCTAACCCTGCATCTTTAAATGGCTGCATGGTGGCTAAATTATGCTGCAAGAGTATCCCTGCTTCATAGGTCCTGCCAAACATTTTCACGGTGTTTAAAAAGGCGGCATTGAAAGCTGCTACCTGGTTGTCGCCTTTTTTACCCTGTCTTAGTGCTTCCCGGCGCAGGGTATCCATCAAGGATGCTATATCTACTCCCCGGGGACATCTCTCGGAACAGGTTTCGCATGTGGCACATACCCAGATACTGTTCGCATTTAATGCTTCCTCCACCATGTCAAGCTGTAATAACCTGATGATTTCCCGCGGCGGATAGTCCATAGCAAAGGAGGCCGGGCATCCGGCGGAACATTTCCCACACTGGTAGCACAAGCTTACTTGGGTGCCTGCTTCCTGCTCCAGTTTTGCGAGTAAATCTTTATCCGCCTTAGTGGCTGACTTCAATTTAACTGCATCTTTTATCATAGTTGACCCCTTTCTGGAACTTTATTTTAAAACAGCTATCTTCATTTATCCTTAAATCCTTCTGAAAAGGCTATAGTTCTGACAATTTTGCCGTCAGAACATCTATCTTATTATAATACAATAACACAGTTTTTTGGTGTTAAAGATTATGGAAAAATTGTATACCTAAATTCCTTAAAAGTGATGCCTTTTTCATAGTTACATGGACGAATAAAATCTTTAAATTACTCTTAATGACTAGGACCTTAAGGTGGCTCTTATGCGCATTGGGTGAAGCAATAAATCCAGAGCATCATTTATACTGCTAGCAGCTATATCTGCCCGGGTCAAAGCTTTAACCGAACACCCTTCGGGTCCAATAATAATAATTGACAAACCAGCTTCCTCCAACATGCTAAAATCGTTAACCCCATTGCCAATAGCCGCCACATCAGAAGCAGCAAAACGGTGTAAAAATTCTTTTTTATCTTTGTTTCCATCCAGATAACCCACTTTTAAAAAATCAATACCTAGAGTTTCAGCAATTTGTAGTCCGCAGCCAAAAGTATCAGCTGTCAGTAAAAAAACATCCACTTTTTCTTTAAGTTTTGCGATTCTTTCTGCAACCCCCTCAATTAGGCAGCCGTCACAAGCAACAGTACCATTCAAATCCAGCAATACTGTTGTAATATTGATCGGCTGGCTTTTTCCAGGAATATCAATCGTAATCACTGATCAACCCTCCACGCATTTCTTTGGTTTAATAAGTTCAAGTCTTTACCTGTCAATTCTCCTTCATATATAGCATCCATAATTCCACGGGGCTTTTTGGCATCACCAATGATATAGATTTTCTTGATTTTGCGTTTGCTTTCCAGTTCAACCTGGTTACTCTGGTTTCCACAGGCAAATATAATAATGTCACTTGTGATTTCTTCTTCCGTCATGTCCTGAAGATTTTTCAGGTAAACTGTTTTTCCATCAATGTTATTAACTGAGAACCCTTTTTTGGCTGTAACACCGACTCCTTTAAGCCGTGTCAGCAGTCCTAAACGGTTCATATTCTCCAGATCTGAAGCTAATTTTGTGGTCTGTTCAACAATTGTAACCTCATTGTCAGAGGCCAGATATTCTGCAGTTTCACAACCACTGCTTCCTCCTCCAACGATCAGTACTTTTTGATTGTTAAGGGTAACTTTGCCAGATAACACCTCTTTAAGTTCCAGAACTTTTGCCGTTTCAAGCCCATCAACTTCTGGAACCACCGGACTGGACCCGGTTGCTATAACCAAAATATCCGGTTTGTATTCTTCAGTAATTTCCTTTTGCCAGGGAGTATTTAACTTGATCACTACTTTTGACTGCTCCAGTTCCTTGATCATGGCATCTCTCATCCAGCCGATCTTCTCTTTGTATGGCGGTTTATCTGCTATCAATAACTGACCACCCAAACGGTCTTCTTTTTCCATGAGGATAACTTCACAGCCCCCTGCTTCCAGGGCCAGTGCTGCCTGGATCCCCGCAGGTCCGCCTCCAGCAATCATTGCTTTCATTCCCTTAAGGCAGCTATACTGGTTCATTTTATACTCTCTGCCGGTTCTCGGATTTACTGCACAGCGAATATGCAAACCCTGATTAATTTTTTCAAAACAGGTGTTACAAGATATGCAATGTCTTATCCTGTGACTCTGGCTTCTAATAGCTTTATGAGCCCAAAAGGGATCTGCCAGCATACCGCGTCCCACCCAGATCAAATCAGCTTCTTCGCGAGCCAGTATTTCTTCAGCTTTTTCCGGATGCCTGATAACTCCTCCAGCTAATACAGGCACATTTACTGCTTTTTTAACCTGCGCAACCATATCCATGCGCCAGGCTTCGCTGAAAAAGGACGGCTCAATGCTGGTATGACCGGATTCATAAATACCACAGGAGACATTTAACACATCTGCTCCGGCTTTTTCCAGACTCCGGGCAATTTCTATTCCTTCAGACAGGTCAATTCCTTCCCGAACAAAATCGTTCACATTAAACCTTACGATGATTAGGAACCCGGGTAATAAGTTCTTGATCCCGCTTATTATTTCAGCAGTCAGGCGGACTCTATTTTCGGTTGTTCCTCCATAATCATCGGTGCGTTGATTGCTGTATGGTGATAAAAACTGGCTCAATAAATACCCATGTGCCGCATGGATCTCCACACCATCAAAGCCAGCCATCTGAGCCATTACAGCTGCCTGGATAAATTTATCTTTAATTGTTTTGATTTCATTAAGTTCAAGTTCTCTGGGCTTTACGTTCATAAAACGGCAAGCGATCGGAGAAGGAGCAACAGGCTGAACACCATCGGTTACCAATGGTGAAGTCTGACGCCCGGCATGATGAAGCTGTATAAAAGCTTTACAGTCATGAGCCTGGATTGCTTCACTAAGTTCTCTCAATCCCGCCAGATAACGTGGATGATCAATACATAACTGTGTCATACTGGCTTTTCCCGCTGGACTATCAACACAGGTAATTTCAACAATAATGCCCGCTGCTCCGCCCATAGCTCTTTCAGCATAATAGTCGATCATCTGACGGGTAACTTCTCCGGAAACATTGGCCTGTCCAGTTCCCATAGCAGGCATAATAATACGGTTTTTTAGCAATACTGATCCGATTTTAATTTCCTGAGCTAATAGACTGCTGTTCATCGTAAAGCTCCTTTTATTTTTTATTCTTCCATATTTTACATGTATATAAGAATTGAATCAACACATAATATCCTTAGAGTCAGCGATACGCGGAGAAAACAAAAAATTAAGTCCCTTCACCAGAAGGATAAATCTTAATTTATTTTCACCACTGCCCTTACCGGGGCACCCAAAAAGTATCGCTGACTCCCTTTTTGTATATAATTTGTATTTTCTGTTTACACTATGATTAATACGGTAACATTCAAAGAAAACTTGTATTTATAAAACAGGCAATCTTACAGTCAGTTACCGTTTTAATTATCCACCAGCCTTGCTTCTTAAATTATTGTAGGGTGATCCTATTTTTAGTTGCTAGAAGCGCTGGTGGATTTTGTTATTCCTATTTGCATAATCACCAGATAATAAATACTCATAAAAAAAGGCAATCCCAATAATATATAATGATACAATGGTGTACCTGTTTCAGTTGTAAACGATAGCAGAGATATAAGCGGGATCAGCGGTATATACCAGTATTGTAAAATAAAAAGCGCATAATTGCTCAGATCCCATTGTGTGATTCCTGCAATATTGGCAGCCGCAAGCACCAATCCTGGGATATGCAGGCTAAAAGCTGTTATTAATTTCCCTTTTACTCCTAATTCAGTATAGATTGCTTCCAGGGATAAAACCGTAATATACAATATCGAAAGCACTATGTCAAGACCTGGATAATAAGCAGCCAGAGCAACAGCTATCAGGGCAAAAAAATGTATTAAATAAAGGCGGAATATTTTAGCAGCTATTAGTAATTTCCCCTTTCTTCTATTATACTTACCCAGGTACTTTGATAAAAACTGTCTGGTGCCACCCATATATCCCCCACTGAATCCAAATCCAGACCCTGCTCCATATATGCCTGCCAGATTATTTTTGTACAATTCCAGATCCTATCCCCTGATTTGAAAGCAAGGGGAAAGAACATTTCCTTTTCATTTTGTTTGGCGTAATCCACAGCTGCCAGCTTTACTTCATAAGGAGCCTTTACTCTAAGAAGAGCTATCTCTGAATAATCACGGAAATGTTCAACTGCATTTATGGTTATACCGCTATCAAGATATCCTTCGATCACTTTACCATCACCAATATACATAGCTGCATGAGAAAAGCGGCCATATGCACAACCAGGATATCCTCCCACAAGGACGTCCCCCATCTCCAATTGGTCAAAAGAAATATTATTACCTTGGGACTTTGTCTCAGAGCCATAGCCAATATTTCCATAACGCAGGTTAGCTAAATAGGTATACATACTGGCATCAGGATTGGCAAAAACTTCACGGTTATCGTTGTATATCGCTGCAGCAAGTATTATAACAAGAAGCGGGAATAACCATATATTTAATTTGCTGAAAAAGTTTTTTTTCTTCATTATTATTCGCAACCTTTTTAAAATCGAGATAATCTTATACCATTTGTACCATAATTACTCCCGTTTAAACTGCCTTTATTCTACCTTAGGTTTTTATACAAGAAAAGCGTTAATATTG
>JAAZFJ010000087.1 GCA_012511795.1 Syntrophomonadaceae bacterium | reverse complement strand
GTACTGCTACCGCCGCATCCTGCGGCCAGGAGGCTAACTGCTAATACCAGAACTAAGGTCATTAGTAATCCTTTTTTTCTCAATTTCAAAACTATTCCTCCTTACTTACTCACTCAATTTTTCCTCAAATTACCTCGGGTTCTTTGTCACAATGATAAAATCATTCCTCAAATAGTTGGATTCCGCATCGAAAATGCTTGTTATGTATCCCTCCTTTTTTATTATTTGGCACAAAAACTGCGCCCATTGTAGACTTTCTCTCCTTCCTGTTAAAATATTACATAATTATACTTGTATGCTTTGCAGAGTTATGCCAAACTTGCCTAAACAGAAAACGCCAACCAATCTAACCTTATTATTGTTTTTTTTAAGGTTTAAATCAGCTGGCGTTTTACTCTTTTATATAAAGGGCTGTTTCGGAAGAAAAGCCCTCTACCATGAATAAATACAGCGTGTATTCTTTTTACCTAATTTTACTTATTAAAATACTGGGGGCGCTATGTCAAAACGCATATATATCATCATGCAATGTTTGTGCCAATCTGGATTTGCATAACAAAGCTAAGAATATCGGCATCTCTTTTCTTTAGCAATTATCATTTTGCAATTTGTTTTATTATATTGATAATTTCATAAAAGAATTGGGTCAATTCCAGTTTACAACCTGATAATTCTTCACTTTAGTTTTAACAGCTTTTTTTTCGTTAACTTTAATAGCTGTATTTTAAATAACATAGATTGTTATTTACTATTTATGACAATTTGCTGTCAGACATTATAAATGAAATTATACCATCAGATGTATTAATCTGGAGTGAAGTTTTTTTATAGGCTTTATCTTACTTTTTTTACTTGTGCTTAATACCAGGCAAGATATAAAACCTGATATTAAGCATCTTTTAGTAAATCTGTAGTTGGTATAAAACTTGCATAAGTAAAAAACGGTAAACTTATTTTAAGTTCAATCAATGAGAAACGGAGGGATAAAATTGTCGCGAACACCAATCCTTATGCAAGGAAATCAAGCAATTGCAGAAGGCGCAATATACGCAGGAGCACGCTTTTTTGCAGGTTACCCGATCACTCCTTCTTCTGAAATTGCGGAAGAGTGTTCTAAAAAGCTCCCCAAAATTGGTGGCGTATACATGCAAATGGAAGATGAAATTGCCAGTGTGGGAGCAATTGTAGGTGCTTCACTTACTGGAGTGAAGTCGTTTACAGCTACCAGCGGCCCAGGCTTTTCTTTAATGCAGGAAAACTTGGGTATGGCTATCATGGGTGAGGTGCCTTGTGTAATCATAAATGTTCAACGGTCCGGACCCAGTACCGGTTTAGCAACAAAGCCTTCCCAATCTGATGTAATGCAGATTAAATGGGGAAGACATGGAGATCAGGCAATTATAGCTCTGGCTCCCGCATCTGTTGAAGAGTGTTTTCTGTTAACCGTTAAAGCTTTTAATATGTCAGAAAAATTCAGAGTGCCGGTAATCCTGGCTGCTGATGAAATTGTAGGTCACATGAGAGAAAACTTTGCTCTGCCAGAACCAGGTGAAGTTGAAGTGGTAGACCGAAAAAAACCTGAAGTATCTCCTGACGAATATAGGCCTTTTGAGCCTCAGGCAGATTACGTTTCACCTCTTGCTTCTTATGGTAGTGAATACGTCTTTCATATAACCAGTTCTATGTGCGGCCCAGAGGGTTTCAGCAATAATGATGCAGAAATAGCCACTTGGAAAATTGATCAATTGCATAAAAAGCTAGAAGTACACCGTGATGAAATAGTTGAGACTAAAACTTTCCTTATGGATGATGAACCAGAAATTGTATTTATAACATTTGGTGCTACAACCAGAGTTGCACGGGCTGCAGCAATCGCTGCCAGAGAAGCGGGAACCAAAGCTGGTGTTCTGCAATTAGTAACCATATGGCCTTTCCCGGAATTAGAAGTTATTAAATATGGAAGTAATGCCAAGACGATCGTAGTTCCGGAAATGAATTACAGTGGGCAAATTGCCGAAGAAATTCAACGTCTATTAGGATATAATGCCGATATCCGCCGGGTTAACAAGTATAACGGTGAAGTTATAACCCCGCAGGATATTATGAAAGTATTATCATTATAAAGGAGGTTTGATGATGGCTATCACTGGAGAAAAATTCCTAAAAAAAGATAGTCTGCCCCATATGTGGTGCCAGGGATGCGGAAATGGAGTAGCCTTAAGTTCTTTATTAAGATCTTTTGAAAGGCTTAAATATACTCCACAGGACACTGTGATCGTATCCGGTATCGGGTGTTGGGGAAAGGCAGATGATTATATAGCTACAAATGCCCTGCATGTTACTCATGGTCGGGCTTTGCCATTTGCTACCGGTGTTAAGGCCGTAAACCCTGATTTGCACGTAGTTGTTTTGATGGGTGACGGGGACGGGGTTACTATTGGCGGAAACCATTTCATTCATGCAGCCAGAAGAAATATTGATCTGACAGCAATTGTAGTAAATAACTATAACTACGGTATGACCGGCGGACAATTTTCGGCAACTACCCCTGCAGATTCGATTACCAGTACTACTGCCTATGGTAACCCCGAAAGGGATTTTGACATATGCACACTGGCTGAGGCAGCCGGTGCCAATTTCGTCGGCAGGAGTACGATCTACCACGGGCGTTTGATGGATAATTTAATAAAGGAAGCTTTGTCAAAAAAGGGCTTCTCGCTGGTTGAAATAATTAGTCCATGTCCAACTCACTTCGGACGGAAAAATAAAATGAAAACCGCGGTAGATATGTTAAATTTGTATAAACAAAATGGCGTAACCAAAGATAAATATGAAAAAATGAGTCCATCCGAACAAAGTAATGCAATATTAATCGGAAAACTGGTTGACAAAGATGCACCCGATTTTAATACCAGATATGAAGAGATAAGACAAAAAGCGATTTAGGCCTAGTTGCCCTTAAAAATAATTTTTTGGTGGTGAAAATAATGAGAAAAGAAGTCATACTAGCAGGCTCAGGGGGCCAGGGCTTAGTATTGGGCGGAGTCATTTTAGGCGAAGCAGCAATGCTTGAAGGGAAAAATGTTGTCCAGACTCAATCTTATGGAATTGCTACACGCGGTGGTTTTTCCCAATCAGAAGTAATTATCTCTGATGAAGAAATAATATTTCAGCAGGTGGAAAAAGCAGATGTTATATTAACTTTGACCCAGGAAACCATGGATATGTATAAGGATACACCCGATGCTGTCATTCTGTACGATTCCGATCTGATCGAAGCACAGAGCGGACCCCAGTTTCATGGTTATCCTTTTACCAAGATGGCGATTGAACTGGGAAATGCAGGAACTCTTAATGTGATTGCTTTAGGTTTTATTAGTGCCCTGACCAACATTGTTACCCTTGATAGTTTACGAACTGTGCTTACTAACAGGTTTGGCAAAAAGGCTGCCTTAAATTTAAAAGCTTTGCAAAAAGGCGTAGACCTGGCCTCAAGTTTAAACCAAAAGGAGGCGATTAGTTAATGTTTGATGAGTCTTACCATGTTGAAGTTAATTCTGTAAATTGCAAAGAATGTGGTTATTGTCTGGAAATTTGTGCTCCAAAGGTTTTTGCCAAATCGGATTCTGTTAATACCAACGGTTACAGATATATGAAGGTTGTTAATGAGGAAGAATGCGATGGTTGTCAAAAATGTGTTATGATTTGTCCTGATTTTGCAATAAAAGTACAGGAAGTAACCAACAACTAAGTTGGTTAGTGAGATTTGATTTAAATAGATTTTTTTGTTAAGGTTTTATTATAGGAAGTTTAAATCTGGCTTAAGTACTTAGGTATATAAGCCAGATTTAAGGATTCGGAGGTTATAATGCGTTTTGATTTAATAGATATTCAGGATTTTGTTCAACAAATTGTTGAGACCTTCGCTGTAGTTATAAAAGTCGACATTATGATTTTCGACCTTCACAGAAATATTATTGCTGGAACCGGCGATACCAAGTGCAGAGTCGGAAGGCAATTTCATGCCGGCAGCCTCACTGGCCGAGTACTTACAGATGGGCAACTGCTGATTGCAAGAGATCCTGGTATATCAGCTGAATGTGAGTCTTGCGAAAATTTCTCTAATTGCAATGAGTATGATTCTGTCATAGCCTACCCGATTAGAATAGGCAGCCGAATTATGGGATCCTTTTGCCTGGTGGCTACTAATGATGAACAAAAAAATCTTATTCTGGAAAATGAAGCATACTTAGTTGATTTCATGGACAAGCTGTGCGGTTTAATTGGCAGTACCATAAATGAGAAGCGCTTCCAAAATGATTTAACGACTTTAATAAAAAGATACGATACTGTAGTTAATAATGTGGCCGAAGGAATTATTGGCCTGGACCAAAATGGCTGCATTATTCATTTGAACGGCTCTGCGGAAAATTTACT
>JAAZFJ010000086.1 GCA_012511795.1 Syntrophomonadaceae bacterium | reverse complement strand
GAAATTAAGAGTATTAATGGCTACCCGGCACCAAATATTATCTCGATCTTCCTGGACAATTTGACCTCGGATGGAGCCAATCAGACCAGGAAATACCAAGTAATAAATATGCAGTTCAATGACCTGTATCATATTCTTATTGACGATTCGGAAAGCTTTGTGGTAACTTATACAGACCCCCGGGAAACTGTTGTAAAGGAAGCCACCTTGCCAGGTATAGCAGTATCTAAAATTAGAGACCTCAATCTTACACTCTCTTCCCTGGGGGTCTATTTGGATTGGAAGGCACTGAAAAACGATATTTCCAAGGAAATAAACTCCAATTATGCATTACTGAATGCCAGGTCCTTCCTGGTTAACTCTAAAGACTTTCAACGGGTTACTGATGAGTTTTTCGAGGAGGTAGCTGATAAGCAAATTCCCAACATTATAATAGATTTACGTGGCAATTGGGGAGGACCTCCTAAGAGCTCAGTGCTGCTTTATTCTTATCTAATACAAGAGCCGGAAAAATACTTTACCAAAGACGCCCCCTTTTTTTACTACCAATATAAAAAAGCTATAAAACCCGCTGAAAACAATTATCACGGGAATGTATATATCTTAATCGATGGAACCTGTTTTTCCACTACCGGACATCTGGTTTCACTGCTTAAATCCCATAAACTAGGTACCTTTATTGGTGAGGAAACCGGAGGATCATTCCTGTGTTCAGGCAATGCCAGGAGTTCAACCCTGAAAAATACAGGCCTTAGATTGTATTGCTCAGTAGATTCATATGAGGTAGAAGCTGTCGGTCTTACCCCGGGAAGAGGCGTTATGCCTGATTATCAGGTAAGACCGTCCCTAACTGATTACCTCAGCGGAAATGATTCGGTGAAGCAATTTGCCCTGGAATTAATCGATAAAAAGTAAAAAAATTCTTCTTCCCTTGCTTCCCAGGGTTTTTTGACTAGGGTTTAGCCATTTGTTATGCTGTAATTGTCTGTAAAACTAAGCAAATCTTGAGAGTATCAAAGGAAAAATCACTCTGCTGCCAAGCAGTCGAAAGAATTCTCGAATTAGTGTTATCGGAGGGGTTAAATTGAAGTCGTATCGAAAAGAGTTATGGTTTAATACTTCGACCAGAAGAGCTTTGATCAATATTACGCCTGAAATACAGCAGTGCCTCAAAGAAAGCGGAATCAAGGAAGGACTATTGCTATGCAATGCCATGCATATAACAGCCAGTGTATTCATCAATGATGATGAAGGCGGTCTGCACCGGGATTTTGAAAGATTTTTGGAAAAACTGGCACCGGAAAAACCATATAACCAGTATGAGCATAATACATTTGAAGACAATGCCGATGCCCACTTAAAAAGAACCATTATGGGCCGGGAAGTAGTAGTAGCAATAACCAATGGTAAACTAGATTTTGGCCCTTGGGAACAGATCTTTTATGGAGAATTCGACGGAAAGAGAAAAAAACGGGTCCTGGTAAAAATCATTGGGGAATAGCAGGTTAATGGTGTAAGTAGGGGTGCGTTCTTTTCGCTTGGAACATACTCATCAAAGGATATGACGCCAGTCGCGCCTTGCGTAAAGGATTCTCTCCACATCAACCATCTTGTATTTTTCATCTATGGTAAAAAATACAATATAGTTCTTTACCAGCAATTTGCGATATCCCATTAGGGCAAGCCGTTCATCAGTCACCGGAGGGCATTTTTGCGGGATGACTGTTAACCCCATGATAGCTTCCTCAAGGATGCCTATCATCTTCAATGCAGTCATCGGTGCTGACAGTTGTGCAGATATATATCGGACAATATCTCGCAGGTCGTTTTCGGCTGGCTCCGATAGTTCAACCCTATATTTTGCCATCACTTATCTCCTGCTTGATGTCTTGGATAACATCTTCAAGCGAACGCTTTCTTCCCTCTTTAACTGCCCTCCTACCCTCATCCAGCAGATGGTAAAGTTCTAGTTTGCCGTTGAGCATCTCGTAGGCCTCAATGCTCATAACAGCCAAATCTCCCTGTCCGTTTTTTGTAATAAAAACTGGTTCTCTGCTTTCATGGCAGATTTTGGAGATTTCATTGTAGTTGTTCCTTAAGTCCGTGCTGGATTTAATATTTGGCATAATAACAGCCTCCTCGTCTAATCTAAAGATATTATACAAGAATTTCTTTAGATTATCAAAACCCTTGTTTTAATACTTGTTTTCTCTTTTCCATACCACCCCATGATCGGGGAGCGCAAGCGAGTACAAACTTTGTTATCTATGCTAGACAGGCGATCAAAGACTGCCCCTGTAAGTAACGCTTATATCTCTAGCGCCGAAGAACAAATCCTTTTCCAAGAAGTTCTATAGATGCTGTTCCTCCGGTAAGATTATCTACTTCTGCCATGAAACGAGGAAGTTTTTCCAGAGCAATCCAGGCTTCTAAACTTATTCGATCTGCATATTCAATATTGGTTACCTGGTTCAGGGATTTTAAGAACCGCTTTTCAAAACTGCCGTAATGGCTGTAGTCCAGAGTAATAAAAATTTTCTCTGAGTATTCCTGGCTGACTATCTGAGCTTCATTCACTGCAGATTGAACCACCTGGGTGTAAGCCCTTACCAAGCCCCCGGTTCCGAGCAGGGTTCCTCCAAAATAACGGACTACCACAGCTATTATATCTTCCAGTTCCCTCTTTTGGAGTACATTGAGAATAGGCGAACCCGCCGTACCGTTAGGTTCGCCATCATCACTGCAGCATTCCATGATAAGACTATCCTGTCTGAGTCGATAGGCAACGCAATAATGTCCGTCCCCCGGGTATTTTTGGCCGACTGCTTGAAGACTATTCTCTATGTCCTGAGGCTCAATCAACGATGATAAGATACATATAAATCTGGACCTTTTTTCCACCAATTCAAAGGTAATGGGATCACTGATAGTATAATAAGCCATTACTTATTCCCATTCTTTCCATATATCAGGCTGATGCCCTATGTTGCCTGTTTGCCATTGCGTACAATCGGAATATTACAAAGGATCAAATTATTATATAATATTTCTTCCCTCATAGTGCTGCTGCCAATACAGTCCAGTTTAATTCAATATAGTCTTTGGTGTGGGAGTTAATCATAGCTTTATGTCCAATAGCTCCCTGACCTGTACTTTTTCTGGATATTTCATATTGTAATGGCAACTGCTTTCAACTCTTTAATCATAGCAGTTATCTTTAGCAGATTATCATATACAGCCGGTTTGATTTACTTGCCTCCCTTTTTACCCACTTACGGTCTCATTGTTACTTGGTCATAGCGACGCGTCAGAAGTCGGCAGAGAATAGCGTCCAGGATCAAATACCATATTTAATCACAATCTCGATATCTGATGCAGCAAGAGAAGGAAAAGGCCTTAGGGTATTTTGCAGGCTATTTTCAATTACTAATCATAATTTTTCAGTCTAATAGCCAATTTTGAAATCCAGGTCTGCATTTAACCCTAGCTCTTGTATTCTTTTATAATCCTCCAGAGTTACCCATTCTATCTCATCGAAAGAGATTATTCATAATACTTAAATGCTTTATATTCGGATTTTAAATGTCATTATTATACAACGCATATTATTATTTTGAAAACCTATGGAGTAGCAGCCACAAATACTTTAAACCAATACAGAATATTATTATCCCCATTACCCCAGTCCACTGACAGTATAAAGATGTATTCGCCGGTTTCTTCAGGCAGAAGCATGGAATTCTGATTAATGGGGTACGGGGAAAAAGTGTTATCCGGGTTCATTATTTGCATTTCAAATACCGGTTTATTTAAGCCGGGAACTTCAGCGGCTAGAAATATTAATTCTGAACCAGGTTCTACCGGGTTGGAAATCATTTTATCAACATGTTCTTCATTCATACCGAACATAGTATTACCAATTACCCCACCGGGTTCCCCGGTAAAATTGGAATCTCCCCTAACCCATAACAATTGTTTATCATCATGGATAATCTCAAACTTTGGCCAGGTTGATGGATATTCAAAGTGATCAATACTTATGTCAGTGGAGGATTCATCTGTGCTAATGCTTGTTTTGTCTTCTTTCAAGAATTGAATTACTTGTATTAGTTCTGCCAGCTTTTCATGATTATCCGCGAATTGCCGCAGATCACCCCCGACCATCTTTTCAGCGTCAGCGCGAGTATAACTAAATCTAAAAGGAAGTGAGGAAAGCTCTTTAGCATTCCAGTATCCTATATGGGTCACCAGATCGGCATTGTCAATAAGGGCAAAAAGTAAAACGGAGTTCCTTAAAAACTGTTCTTCTCCTATCCG
>JAAZFJ010000085.1 GCA_012511795.1 Syntrophomonadaceae bacterium | reverse complement strand
TTAAAAAAGCAGATGTGCTGTGAACACATCCGCTTTTTTTACTTACTGTTTTAAAAAACTTTGCTACTGACTTTTTTTCTGTCCTGATTTTTTATTCAGGTTTCTGGTTTCCTGCAGACTGCTATCCGATGAACCGGAGCTTGAACTGGAGCTTGAACCTGAGCCCATTTTACCGGATTTTGAATTCAAATGTCTGGTTTCCTGGAGACTGCTGTCCATTGAATTCATCCCTAAGCTCATTTGTGAATTACCGGACTGGGCGTTCAGCTGTCTTGCCTGCTGCAGACTGTTATCCATTGCATTGGATAACTGGCCTGAGCCATACTGGGCATTCAGCTGTCTGGCTTCCTGAGAGTCAGGGCTGTTATAATCAGTTGTATTGTTCATGGCATTGGTCATCTGACCCTGTCCGGATTGTTTATTCAACTGTTTAGCCTGTTCAAGATTTTTGTCTGCCACTTAAGTGCCTCCTTTAAATTTTTTAAAGTCCAAAGTGATAACGGACTTCTATTTTATTTTTCCTGATTGTCTTTAAATTATGGCATGCAAAATTCTATCTATATAACTAAATATGCCTGTGCAAATATTCTTTCCCTTAAAAGAAAATATTTAAAAAAGTCAAAACGGGTCTTAGCCAGCACTGAATATATAGGGTGGATTAATAAGGCGGGATGTTGGTGCTAAAGCTCAGGTGTGCTTATACTATTTAAACTATTTGACTTGTGTTGATTGCGGTTAGAATACTATATAATCATAAAACCGTTAAGAAGTTTATCTTCAAAACGGTTTTATGTTAAGGTAGTCGTATTATAGTAAGTTCACTTTATTTTACAACCATTACTGTGCAATGAGCTCCTTCAATGACTCTTTTAGCAACTGAACCCAGAAAAACTCGTCTTAACAGACTCGTACCGGTATGGCCTACTATAATCAGTTCATAATCGCCCTTCTCAGCCGTCTCAACGATTTCCTCATAAGAAACACCACGAGTAACTATTTTATTCATTTTAACTCCGGAAGATTTAAAACTGTCAATTATAGAATCGAGCATTTTATCGCTTTGTTCGATCATTCCTTTTACAATGATTTCTTGACTGCGGATAAATTCTTCTTTCGTAATAGTACCAAAAGAATAAGGCATGCCCGATTTGCTGTCGCTGTCATCAACTACAGAGATAAATGTAATTTCACCGTCGCACCTTTTTGCAAGTTCAACTGCCTTTTCAGCCACTTTCTGTGATACCTTATCTCCTATGATTCCGACTAACATCTTCATAAAAATCGCCTCCTTTTTTTAACTATTTTTATAAACTTAAATGTAAATTAAGGCCCTGCTATCCCTTATGATACAATGTTTTTGCAACAAAACAAATACCTTCCGTAAATCATTATGATAAGCTCCCCTTCGTGTAGTTCTGAATTTTTGTTATTTCAGGTGTCTACTCAAAGGGGAGCTTATCACACTAGGACAGGGGGTCCGACGTTTTGAGCGGTCAGGTTTTGAGGGTAATAATAGGGGGTTTATAGACAGGCGCTCCATTGCAGAAGTGGCTTTGTTCTGCATAAAAATCGGAACCGTTATGAAGTATTCTTCAAACGGTTCCTAATAAGTGAGGACGTAAAATACAATCTTTATAAAGGGATGTAATTCAAGAGTGGTAGTATATTCTTAATAACTGTACTAAACTCATGTCAGAGACCACTAGCATACTAAATATTCAATTTCACGCATTATATCCCGACCTTTTAGCTGATAAATGTCTGACCAATTCTACTTGCCTTTGTATTCAGGCTTCCTTTTATCTATGAAAGCATGCATGCCTTCCTTTGCATCTGCCGTGCCAAATATGGCTGCCCAGGCATCCTGCTCGACTCTCATGGCGGTTTCGTTATCTGCGCCCCAATTAGAGTTGATGACTGCTTTGAGCATTTTCAGCGTAAACGGGGGCTTCTTAGCTAACTTTTCAGCCCATTCTCTAGCTGTGCTCATTAGTTCGGACAATGGCACAACTTTGTTAATTAGTCCTATTTCCAGAGCTGTGTGGGCATCTATCATACCACCAAAAAAGAGCATTTCCTTAGCTTTGCACATGGAAATACTTTGTACCAGCCGATGGGTCGCTCCGCCACCCGGGAAGATGCCGACATTGATCTCTGAGCAGGCGATCTTGGCATTTTCCGCAGCTATGCGCAGGTCACATAACAATATGTTTTCTGCACCACCACCCATGGCATATCCAGCTATGGCTGCAATAGTCGGTTTGGGCATTTCCGCTAAGGCTCTCTGGCCTGCATTGTTAAGGTCTGCGTGCGCACGAGCTTCTACTACTCCGTACTGAGAAATAGCCGGCAAATCGCCGCCAGCACTAAAAACCTTTTCGCCGCCTGTAAGTATAACCGCTCTGACATCATGGTCTTTCCCAAGTGCAGTAAATATCTCCACACGTTCGCGGTTCACTTCATTATTTATAGCATTTAATACTTCCGGTCGATTGAATTGAACCGTGGCTATATGATTTTCAACTGTGACCAGCATAGTATTAAATTGCTTGTCCCGGTATGACAACAAAATAAACCCCCCTTCCCGACATCAAGAACCTCAGTTTTTAGGTTACGGTCTATCCGGTAGCTTTACCCGTTTAAACTGCCCACTCTCCCTCCCCTTCCTCCATTGTGGAGTCTATCCGGTAGCTTTGCCCGTCTAAACCGTAACCGTCATATATGTTATTAAATCTCGGCTTGCCGGTTTTCTAAACCAGCTTATACTAAAAGCCGTTGTCACCTTTAGAATTTGACGTCCGTTCTGGTTTTCTTTTCTCCAGAAGTATAATCGTACCATCCTTTGCCTGTCTTGCGGCCCAGATCGCCTGCTGTAACCAGTTTTTCCAGGGTCAGGTTGGGAGCAAATTTGGGATCTTTGTATCCGGCATGGAGGGTGGAAAGCACGCTATAGTTCACATCCAGGCCTACAAAATCAGCTAATTCAAATGGCCCCATGGGATGGTTGGCACCCATCTTCATAGCTTTGTCGATATCCTCTATACTTGCCACACCTTCTTCCATACACTTGTAAGCTTCACAGCGCATGGCAGAATTAATCCGGTTAACTATAAAGCCGGGTACGTCTTTTGATACGACGGTGGTCTTGCCCATTTTCTCCGCCACTTCAGCGACTATTGTAATAGTCTCATCAGCAGTTTTTATAGCCCGGATGATTTCGCATAATCTCATGACCGGCACTGGGCTGAAGAAATGCATGCCGATGAATTTGGCCTGATTTTTCACCGCCACAGCCAATGAAGTAACCGGAATGGATGAGGTATTGGTAGCGAAAATGCAGTCATCCTTGCATATGGCATCCAGTTTTGAAAAGATTTCTTTTTTTAGATCGGCGTTCTCATATACAGCCTCAATAACCAGATCCGCAACAGCAGCATCTTCCAGTGAGGTACTAGGCTTGATAAGTTTCAGGGTGGCATCTAAATCTTCTTGGGTAAGAGTGTTTTTTGCGACTTTTCTTTCCAGCAGCTTTTTGATGCTAGCAATTCCTTTTTCCACTGCGGCGGGGGAGATGTCATAGAGATATATTTCGTACCCTGCCTGTGCGCCTACCTGAGCTATGCCAGCGCCCATAAACCCTGCTCCAACTACGAAAATTTTCTTGACTTCCATTCTTATATGCCTCCTTTGTATTAATTCATAAAAACGGAGAGATTAATTACATCATGAAAATTTTGCATTTAGCCTGATACTGATCTTGTTATTACTATAAGCTGCATCTCTTATTGTATCTGCTAACCGCATAACTTGTAGAAGACTCGATATTCTTTAGCCAACCCATTCCCAAATGGCAGCTACACCCTGGCCATGACCAACGCACATGCTTTCCACTGCGTATCTGGCACCATAGTAGGGCATCTCGTGCATGAGAGTGGTTGCTATTCTGGCTCCGGTACAGCCCAGGGGATGTCCCAAAGCAATGCCGCTTCCGCGCGGATTTAACAAGGGGTGGTTCCTGATTCCCAACTCCTTGGTACAATAAACTGCTTGTGAGGCAAAGGCCTCGTTAATCTCCCACAGGTCTATTTGATCCATGGTCATACCGGCCTGTTTCAGTACCAGGGGGATCGCCACAGCAGGTCCGATACCCATATAACTCGGGTCTACACCGATAGCCGTATATCCTATCAGTCTCATTTTTGGTTTCAACCCTAATTCCAGGCATTTTTCTTTACTGGCTACCAAAACACAGGCCGCAGCGTCATTGGTTTGGCTGGCATTTCCAGCTGTAACCGTAGCCTGCTCATCCTTTAAAAAAACCGGTTCCATTGTAGACAAGATTTCCATGGTGGTGCCAGGTCTGATACCCTGATCCTGGTCGCAGACCTTCATTACAGTTTCGCCATCTTTCTTCTGCAGGACCTCCGCTTCGATTGGCAGGATTTCATCTTTGAACATACCCTCAACAGTTGCTTTATGCGCTTTTGCATGGCTTTCCACCGCCATCTGGTCCTGTTCTTCACGGGTGATACCATACTTGCGGGCTACCATCTCAGCTGTCCAGCCCATGCTTTTAGCATTATCATCGGTGAACTCACCCAGGCGCGGGTTGTGTTCATTGCCCCATCCCATAGGGACATGGGTCATATGCTGCACGCCGCCAGCCAGGATCAACTCCGAGCCCCAGCCCATATTGATTTCGGAAATCGCATTAAAAATCGCCTGTATTCCGGAAGAGCAGAAGCGGTCTACCGTACAGCCCGGAACGCTATAAGGAAAGCCGGCCATGATTACCGCGTAACGTCCAATGTTGCTGGCCATGTCTTTCATCAGAGCAGTTCCGCCCAGGATAACCCCATCCAGTTCTTCTTTCTTATCTTCAAGTCCGGCGCGGAGCATTAATTCATTCATCACCTTGGCTGCCAAATCATCGGCTCTTACATTGGCGAAATATGAGTATTTGCCCGCTTTGGCAATAGCAGTCCTAACACTTTCTACCAGATATATTTCTCGCATTAGTATTCTCCTTTCTTCAGTTTAGTTGATGATCAAGGCATTTTCCGGCACATCCATAACACTGGTATCTGCTTCGGCAATGACTGTGCTTAGGGTATAAACATTGGGCAGGATATTATTTGCATAGTAGCGAGCAGCTGCAATCTTGCCCTTATAGAAGTCCATATCAAAATGATCATCGGGCAAATCTGCCATAGCCTTTTTAACCGTTAATGCCTGGTCTAGGAGACACATGGCTACATAGAGCTGAGCGAAGATGAATAAAATGCGAATAGCAAAAACATTAATCAGCTGTGATTTTTCAGCTTTATTGGCATGCCAGGAATAAACCAGATTCGCGGTCTCCTGGGCGCAATTAAACGCCTTTTCGAGGTTGGCAAACTCTTTAGTCAAGCCCTCGGTATTCTTGTTATTGTCTATAAAAGCCTTTATGCTGGCCATCCAATTTTTAAATGGTTCGCCATCCTTCATGGTCATTTTGCGGCCTACTAAATCGTTGCCATGTATAAAAGAGGTGCCTTCCCAGATGGTTAAAACTTTGGCATCGCGCAAGTACTGCTCCACCGGGAATTCTTTGGTGTATCCCACACCGCCCAGAACCTGTATGGCTTCAGCGGTAATTAAGGCAGCGGTCTCACTTCCGTAGCACTTTATAAGCGGGGTCAGAATAGCAGCTATATTATCACATTCCTTGGCTTTGTCCTTGTCTTCAGGTTTGGAGTTTTCAGCTATATCGAGGTTCCAGAAGCCTTTAAAGATCATGGCTCTTATTCCTTCGGTATGAGCTTTCATATCCAAAAGCATTCTTCTGACATCATCATGTTTAACGATAGTAACCCGCTCACCTTTTATATAACCCTGAATCCTTTCTATGGCATACTGGGATGCTAAAGCATAAGCTGCAGAAGCCTGATTATTAGCGTTGTGACCCGTACCGATACGAGATTCATTCATCATGTTGAACATCATCATCAAACCTTTAGAACGGCCTTTTTCATCGGGATCTGGTCCCAGCTGGATTCCATAGCAATTGTCATTTTCTCCATAGTTTAGCAAACAGGTAGCTGAACCGTTGAGTCCCATTTTATGTTCTATAGAAATAGTGGTGACATCATTGTCTTCTCCCAGACTTCCGTCTTCATTGACCCATATTTTAGGGACAATATACAGTCCTAAACCGGAAGACCCTTTAGCTCCCTGTGGAGGACGGGCTAGAACCATATGAATGGTGTTTTCGCACATAGAGCCGTCGCCAGCGGTAATGAACATTTTGGTTCCTTTAATCTTCCATATACGCGGATCTTCAGTGGGAAAAGCCCTGGCCAGGGCGTCACCAACGTCCGAACCCGCTGAAGGCTCAGTCAGATTCATAGTCCCCTGCCAGTCTCCGCTGAGCATTTTGGGAACGAATCTTTCCTGGTCGGCTTCGGTACCAAATTTGAGAATCAAGTTGGCTGCCCCTGAGGTTAATTTAATGTTGGAACCCATAGCCGGACAGGCGGCAGCGATCATCTCTGCAACAGCCTTGTAAAGGATCAATGGCATCCCACCGTCAACTTTCACACATTCACTGCTGGAGCCCCAGCCGTTTTCCTGGAGAAACCGAAATACTTCTTTATACCCAGGGGGATTGGTTACGATTCCATCTTCGAATGTAACCGGATTCTTATCACCTTCAACATTAATGGGACTTACGACTTCTCTGGCGACTTTATAGCCTTCGGTTAAAATCGGGTCCACATCATCAATGCTAAAATATTCTTTAAAACGATCCAAAGCGAATACTTCCTCTGCAGGCAGCCATTCTTTTAATATGAATTTTAAGTCGCGAATATTATATTTGTATTCCATCAGAATTTCCTCCTAATCTTGCTACTCGCCGGTGTAAACAGGTTTGCGTTTTTCCAGAAATGCGTGCATCCCTTCTTTTGCATCTTTGGTACCAAAAGTCATCGACCAACCATGAGTCTCAATTTGTAAGCCCTTTTCCAGGCTGCTGCTCCAGGCAGCATTTAAAGCTTCTTTGGCCATTCGTAAAGAAAAAGCAGGTTTTTTTGCCAGCTGCCTGGCTAGCTTCATGGTGACCTCATTTAGTTCCGCCAGCGGAACCACCTTGTTCACCAAACCATAATTTAATGCAGTTTGTGCATCGAACGTTTGCCCGGTAAAAATCAGCTCCTTAGCCTGACAAAGCGACATATGCTGAGGCAATCTTTGGGTCGCACCTCCGCCGGGGAATATTCCAACATTGATTTCCGGGAAAGCGAATCTGGCGTTATCTGCGGCAATTCTAAGATCACAGCACATAGCGTTTTCAAAGCCGCCCCCCATGCAAACACCAGCTATCATCGCAATGGTAGGCTTGGGAAGGTTGGTAAGAGTCAGGCCGCCCTGCACGTTCTTATCAATGAATTCCCTCGCATCTTTAACCCCGTAATTTACCATGGATGCTAAGTCTCCGCCTGCACTATAAGCCTTATCGTTGCCGGTCATTATTAAGACTTTTATCTCTGGATCCTGGCCTGCTTCAAAAATAGCTTCACTGCGTTCGACTACTAATTGCGCATTGGCAGCATTCAAAGCTTCCGGACGATTGTACTGAACTATCGCTACATCACCTTCAATACGCACTTTTATACATTGGTATTCCTTATCACGATATGACATCATCCACCCTCCTTTCCGATTTTTTGTTACAATTTACGATCCAAAGCATTGACTTAACCAGCTAAAGTAGCAGTTATTGTGGAGAGGGCTGAGGATCTATTTGTTCCCCAGCCTCTACCACCAGTTATTAACACCATATTAGTTTAGTCAATAGGAACCCCCCGTGGTAAAAAGACTATAAAACCTATATTTTCCCGGCAGCCTTCGATTCTTCGATTGCTTCCTGATAAATCTCATAACCGTCAGAAACTGGCTTAGGTGCCATCAAGGTCAGTATTAACAGTATGGGCACCCCTACTGCCAGCGAAGGCCATAGTGAGGTAACATAGGGATTACCGGCGAAATGCCACCCCGCTGCTACAATACCGCCCACCAGTATGGACCAGAATGCTGCCCGACTGTCAACCCGCGGCCAGAATATGGCTACTAATAATACCAATCCAGCAATGGCCCTGATCTGAAAAGCACCTGCCATCTGCCCCAGTATGGAACCGGCATGCATGCCGAAATAGGTCGCTAGCATACCAACTACAGCCATGGCTATGCGGGAGAATTTCAGCCGTTCATTTTCATCAGCTAATGGTCTGAACAACTTATAGACATCCTCACTTAGCATAGTACTGGTGAGCAGCAATAGTGCCGGACCAGTGGACAAAATCGCCGCCAGTATTCCCATCGACGCTAACACAGCAAAGACCGGACCTAATGAATTGGCCACCGTATAGAGAATACTTCCGCTGTCAGCATCAGGCATCATTACTTTGCCAACCATACCAATCAATGCCGGAAAACATGCAAATATTAACGTTAGTATTGTAGCTCCGCCGAATCCGATCTTATATGAACGTACATCTTTGGCCCCAAAAATGCAGGCTATCAACACTGAGGCTGCAAAAAACGACAACGCCGTACCTAAAACCCAGCCGGCCATAGTTAGTAAATCAGGTTGATCAAACTGGAAATATGTCGTGGGAAGTACAGCTTGCATATTCCCTATGCCGCCCGCCCATTTCACGGCAAAATAAGCCACCGTACCCATACCAACGTACATTACGATGGTATGAAGCGCATTCATCCAGGCCATACCCTTCATGCCCCCGGTAATACACAAGACCACAAAGAGAATGCCCAGCGCCCAGGTAATCATAGTCTTATCGACGCCCAGCAGCGGCGATAGTATATTGCCTGCGGCCACTGGCTGCATGGCAAAAAGGATTGCGTAAACCAAAACCAGCACAAACATCATGACCATTCTGGTTTTTTTGTCAAATCTGGCAGCATAAACCTGAGGCACCGATACAGAATTAAATTTATTGCCGATAACCCGATAGAATTTAGCGGCTAAAAGCAGCACCACTAAACATCCTATACTCATCCCCCAGTTGACCCATACAGCAGATACTCCAAACTGAAAAGCTTGGGCGGCATTGCCCACCGTGCCTGCGCCCGCTATAATCTCGGCAAACAGCAGCGGAATAATCAATAGTGGACCTAAATCTTCTTTTGCAACGAAATATCCGGTTAAAGTGCTCTTTTGCCTCAGCATATAAAACCCGATACCAGTAGTAATTGCAAAATAAGCTACTACACAAGCTATAACCATAAACTATTAACCCCCCTATTTTGTTTTATTTCCAAATTATGGCTCTATTCAATCTTGTTGGTCCGGGTCCAGATATTTTGCTCCTGAGCTGCTTTTATCAGATCATCACGAAAATCTGGGTGTGCGATATCTATCAACATTTCTGCTCTTCTGTAGGTTGATTTGGCTATAACGTTAGCTATGCCATATTCTGTTACAATGAAGGGTGCGTAGGTTCTGGGCAAAGTAACAATAGTTCCCGGGGCAAAATAAGGAACAATTCTGGACACCATTTTGCCCTTTTGCATCTTAGTGGAAGTCATACAGATAAAAGGTTTGCCGCCTTTGGACTTTAATGCCCCAATGGTAAAGTCAAGCTGTCCGCCGGTACCTGAGATATTGCGAAATCCGGAAGACTCAGAACTAACCTGACTGTAGAGGTCGACTTCTACCGCATTGTTTATAGCTATTACCTTATCATTTTGTGCGATTATATCCGGATTGTTAGTTATATCCACTGGGTATGTTGCCAAGCGGGGATTGTTATCCATGTAGTCGTAAAGCTGCTGCGAACCGAGGGCAAATGTGTAGGTGATTTTGCCCTTGTCGATATTCTTCTTTTCCCCATTAACGATCCCTTTTTCTGACAGATCAATGAAGCAATCGGCCATCATTTCGGAATGAATACCCAGATTTTTTAAATCGCTATCAGCTATCATCTTCCCGATCATGGAAGGCATCGCTCCGATACCGAATTGCAAAGTAGCACCGTCTTCAATCTGCTCAATTAATAATGAAGCAATTTTTTTCTCCGCATCGGATACCTGGAATTCCGATGGAATAGTGGGCATAGGACTCTCATGCTCAACTATATAATCAACTTGAGAAATATGGATGGATTCCTGCTCCCCCCCCAGGCACAGAGGCACCTTGGGATTCACTTCCAGAATCACCACATCAGCCAGGTCGCAAATAGCTTTGGCATATGAGCAAGCCAGTCCAAAATTGAAATAACCGTTTTTGTCCATAGGGCTAGTCATAATCATGGCCACCTTGGGCGGATACATATAGCCGCGACGTGTATTATCCGGACATTGACCATAATTTCCCGGAATATAATATGCCAGGGAACGGTCTGACAAATGACGCTCATGCGCCCCCATATGGCCAGAATGATATATGAAACTTTTTTTCTCAGGGTCAGCTTTCACAATTTCGGGTTCGTACATAAGGCATACGCCCTTAACATTAACTCCGGTCAGTTCACCAGCTCTGCGGGCAAGGGCCTGGTCCAAAGCGCGGGGGCCCATGGCAAAATGGCTATACCAAACCCATTGACCGGATTGGACTGCTTTGACTGCTTCATCAGGTGTTCGTAATTTGCTCGAATAAAGGCTACTATAGGTTCCCATTTAACATCATCTCCCCTAAATAAAATCATGACTGGCAAGTACATTATGGTCTGTACTTGTTGCAGTTTGGTTCAATACCTCCTTCTCGATTTTTGTCGCATTTTATACTCTTACTTACTCATCGCAACATTCGTGCCAGAATAATATGATAGCGAAATTAATAGCTGTTGACTTTATAATAATGGCATTATGTGAATGTTCTAATAGAATAAAAAGGCTGGGGTCGCTGCTTGCTTTTGTCCGATATTAATTACAGAGTGTATGTTAAACCATACATTATAAGTTGCTTACCATACCGGGAATATTTTACATTTCATATTTTTCAATACTGCATGGTTTTTCACTTTGTACGTTTTGATTGGCGTAAATCATCTCAGGAGGTTTTATGTTTTCGTAGACCATTCATTTATTACAGGAATGCTTTTGGGTGAGATTTATACTTGCCGAACTATCACAGGAATACAGTTTCTTAACTGACAAATTCTTATGCTTCCAGTAAGGGCCGCTTTCCAAGTCTGCAATGAAACCTCTATTCATCCACTCCATATTAATGAATTATAATAACACTACATATAAAGTCTGACCAAAACATTCACATAACCTGAGAAGCAAACGGAACCTGATATTATGACCCGGTTCCGTTTATTCTGGGGAATTAACTTATTTTATTTAATCTCAGGCGGTAATTATGATGGATAAAGACTGTCCTCCCAAGGCTCCGACATTCACTAATCCATAATGGGCTCCGGTGCGCTGCAGCCGACGAACCATATTAACCACCATAAATCCTCCTGTAGCTGCTCCAGCATGTCCGAATCCTAAACTTCCTCCATCAACATTGATTTTGTCCGCTGCATCTGATCCTAATTGAGTGGTGACCGCCAAAGCATAGGCCCCGGATGGCTCGTGTAAGTCAATAAAATCAATATCTTTAAGGGTAAGGCTAGCAAACTTCAAGGCTTTATCTATTGATTTAATCGTAGTTTTTTCAATACAGACAGGATGCCCGGCAGCAATGCCAAAACCAGCGACCTTGCCCATGGTTTTACACCCTAATTCCTTGGCCTTATCACCAGCTAACATAAGTATACTGGCCGACCCATCAGCTAAAGGAGCAATATTACCTACAGTGGCGGTTCCGTCCCGGTTAATGACGGGCTCTGCCAGTAATGTACTCAGGGAAGCTTCCGCAGCACCATCATCAATGTCAATGGTTACTTCTGTCTTCTTAACTTTTTTCAAAACCGGTACAATTGCCTCTTTGAACAGACCGCTTTTTATGGCGTTTCTGGCCTTCAATTTACTCTTAAAGGCGTATTCAACAATTTGTTCCCTGTGAAAATCGTAATTTCCGGCTATGATATCGGCAATATCTGCATTCATCAGCTCTCCATATTTATTTACCGGCTGAGCATTTTTTTCCACTTCCTCTTTCGAATCATAAAAACAGGCATTTTCCCGACCAAATTTATAGCGCGGATGCACCAGATAGTGTTGTGCCTGGCTGTTGGTTTCAATTCCACCGGTCATAATCGTTGTGTATTCTCCGGCAATAATTTTACTGTAAGCACTTATCATAGTTTGAATTGCTCCTGCACACAAAGTGTTCATCGTAAAACCGGCTGTGTTTTCAGCTAATCCGGCTAACAGCCACCCATGCCTGCCGATATTGGCCGGAAAACTACTCTGTTTCGCTTCACTATATATGCATATATCAACATGGGATGAATCAATTCCTGCACCAGCAATAGCTGCCTTCATCGAAACCGCAGCTAAATCCTGTGACCTCTGGTCAGCCAGAGAACCCATATATATTCCTATTGGTGTGCGTACTGCACTGGCTATTACTACGTCCTGCATAATAATCCCTCACTCTCATTAATAAATTCTCTCAAATATACCTGCTACACCAATACCACCCCCGCAACACATAGTCGATAGCCCGTATTGACCTGCTGTACGCTCCAGACCATATATAAGCTTGGTAGTTATTATGCATCCGCTTGCGCCCAAAGGATGCCCCAGGGCAATGGCACCGCCCCACATATTAACATGCTCATTGAACCAGTCTTTACTTACTCCCCACATTTCTTCCCATTCTCTGTAAACAGCCAGACTTTGTCCAGCAAATGCTTCGTTTAATTCAACCAGCTGCATATCCTCCATAGTCAGATCTGCTTTTTCCATGGCAATTTTAGTTGCTGGAACTGGCCCGCGACCCATTATAGATGGATCAACACCAGCAATGCCGGCAGCAGTGAAATATGCTTTAGGCTTGAGACCTAATTCATCTGCTTTCTCCTTGGACATAAGAATTGCAATAGCTGCACCGTCGTTTCTTCCCGAGGAGCTTGCTGCCGTAACTGTCCCGTCTTTTTTAAAGACCGGTTTCAATTTAGCCATAGCTTCTAAGCTTGTTTTTCGAGGAAATTCGTCAACTTTAAATATAGCTTTACTGCCATCATCTTGGGTATATTCCACGGGGACTATTTCATCTTCGAAATCGCCATCAGCAATAGCCTTTAAAGCAAGCTGCTGACTCCTGAAGCCAAATTCATCCTGTTCTTCTCTGCTTATATTATGGATCTCTACCAGGTTTTCAGCTGTTATCCCCATAGGGATGTCACCATAGCGTTCAACAGGTGCTCCACCAGGACCACCGGCAATAATGGCATCCATCAGAGTGATATTATTAGTACCGAAAGCTTGGTTAAGCTTGCCGCTGAGAAAAAATTCACCGGTGCTCATTGATTCAACTCCACCGGCTAACACTATTTCAGCAAACCCGTTTTTAATAAATTCATATCCTTCAATCATGGATAGAAGTCCCGATCCACAGGCTACGGTAACAGTGGAAGCCGGAACTTCTTCAGGCAGCCCGATATCTAATGCCAGATTGCGGGCAATATTGGCACAGACAGTGTTTTGTTTAACCTGTCCCAAGAATAAATAATCATAATCCTCAGGCTTGATTTTATCCTCATTACGTTCGACAACGGCCTGTGCTACCTGAGATATCAGATCAATCGCTTTTACATCTTTTAAGGTGCCACCCATTTTACCGATAGCACTTCTGGCAATATCAATGATAACTACATCGCGCATTTTTATCCCTCCTGTACAATTCGATATTTTAGCTGTAGACTATGCAAATTACATGCCATTATTTATCATATTGCAAAATGTACACTACGCTATATTAACTATTAGATACGATACTAATAGCTTGTATGAATGAAGCCCTTAAAGCCCTAAAAAAACAAAAATACGAGGATATCGAAAAGACGGAGAAAAGCAAAGGCTCTCTCTTACTGAAAGAATTGTCATCCATCGAGAAACGCAGTAATGCTGTCCGCAAAGCTAAGGCAGAAACAGGAAGCCGAAGCACTCAAAATAATTAAAAAGAACAATTAAAGTAAAAATGAAACCAATCTTATTGCCTTTAGAATCTGAAGATAATGAAACACAGCAAGCGGTGCCAAGGCCAAACACCGGCGTTGTATAAAACCCAAAAATAACATGTTTCTCTAACCATACACTTGTATGGCCTACCACACAGTTTCATAAATGCTCCGATGCTATCCTTGCTTCTTACCTTCCAAAAGACCTGCCAGTTTATTTTTTACTCATATTTTCCCTTAATCAGTATTTCGGTCATATAGCATATTTAAGTTAGAATAAATTCTTTGCATGCCAAAAAACTCAGTTTTGCTGGCAAGCAAATACAACTGTTCTCATTAATATTTACGAGAAATCAGCAGTAAGTAATGCAGCCATTTCTATATTTTAATAGTTAATCTTTTGGCACGATATTTGCAATAATGAATATTTAGAAAATCTTATTATCATAAAATAATTTCTGAAAGATAACTTTTATTACTTACTTTAGTGACTGTTTAGATTATCTGAATATTTGCCGTCAGGAAGTTGTTAGTTAGAGAACATATAGTTCACGCTAAACAGTTACATTAATAGGGCTAATATTTCAGTTATTATTTTAGCAAGCCTTTTATAATAACCATAGACTTTGATCTTATTTAGGAGGTAATACAATGGATTTTGCACTGACAGATGAACAAAAGATGGTCCAGGATATGGCCCGCAGTTTTGCCGAAAAAGAAATTGCACCTTTTATTGACCAGGATGAAGAGAACCATTACTACAGAAGAGAGATCCTGACCAAAATGGGAGAGCTGGGACTTTTAGGCTGGAGTATACCGGAAGAATACGGCGGAAACGGCATGGGATGGATGGAAGGCGT
>JAAZFJ010000084.1 GCA_012511795.1 Syntrophomonadaceae bacterium | reverse complement strand
ACAACATAAGACATGGTGTAAATATGTCAGGCAATCTTGATATAGAAGGCCCGGCAAAACTCTTTGCCCAGATCGATCCGCATATTATAGCCCTGCAGGAAGTGGATGAACTCCGTCCCCGCAGTAACTTTATCCGGCAGACCGTATTTCTTGCCCGAGAACTGGGTATGAACTATGTTTTCGGGCCGGCCACCCGGTATCCGATCGGCGCATATGGAAATGCCCTGCTCAGTAAGTTTCCCTTTTTATCATCCTCTAATCACCCTTTACCATCTAAATATGAAAGGCGGGCTTTTCTGGAAGCTCAAATCCTGCTCAATGGCCAGGTCATAACTGTTATAACTACCCACTTGGGCCTGGACAGCCAGGAACGCACCCGGCAGTTAAGAGAATTCCTCCTGCCCTTGGTGAAGAAACAAGCAAATGCTGCGGTCTTACTGGGTGACTTCAATGCTCCTGAAGATTCCAAAGAAATAAAAATGGTGGCCAGAAATTTACATGACACTTTTAAATCCAATTCCGGCCTTATCGATTGTACCTTTCCTTCCAGCAACCCCCATGTCCGCATTGACTACATTTTTATAAATTCACATTGTAAATGTGATGACTTTTATATCGTCGATTCCCAGATTTCAGACCATCTGCCGGCTGTTGCAAATATAATAATTTAAGTTACTCCCTTTACAATTAGGTAAAACTAATCTGTGACATCCAATACGTAATTGGTTTTTTGATCAATAGATAAAATAATTTATTGAAGAACAGAGGTGAAACATTGACTTTACATTACCAGGAATATGGTGATAAGAATGCTCCTTTGATGCTGTTTTTACATGGCGGCGGAGTCAGTGGCTGGATGTGGGATCGACAAATAAAATACTTTACTCATTACCATTGTGTTGTGCCACAACTACCTGAACATGGACCAAACAATTATGAAACTAAATTTTCCATAAAAAATAGTGCAAAGGAGTTAATTAAATTAATTGAAGAAAAAGCCAACGGAAGGAAAGTAATCTTAATAGGATTTTCATTAGGTTCGCAAGTAGTTATTCAAATTCTAAGTATGAAACCGAATTTATGTAACTATGCAATAATTAACAGTGCTTTAGTCAGACCGAATCCTTACCTTAAAAAATTGCTTCAACCTATAATCAGGTTGTCATTTCCATTAGTAAAACATAAATGGTTTTCCAAATTGCAAGCCAAAACATTATATATAAGTGATGACTATTTTGAAGAATATTATAGAGAAAGTCGTCAAATGAAACTGGATACACTTATAAGGGTATTAGAAGAAAACATATCATTTGAAATACCTGAGGGTTTTAAAAAAGCCAATGGAGAGATTTTGGTCACTGTGGGTGAAAAAGAAAACGCGGTTATGAAAAAATCTGCAAAAGACCTTATAAACTCTAACTCAAATTGTACCGGCGTTATTATACCTGGAGTCGGACATGGAATTTCCTTAGCAATGCCTGATTTTTTTAATAATATGACAGAAAAATGGATCCAGAACGGTGAGTTGCCAAATGAATGTAAATGTAAAGAAATCAGGTAATATGTGTCAGAAAAACACGAAGGGCTTTCTATAAAAGGAAAGCCCTATTTTTAACGATTTATAAATGGTCGGAGTGACTGGATTCGAACCAGCGGCCTCTACGTCCCCAACTTTGTTAAATAGGATTTTTGAGCATTTTAAGTATTTTTATATCCACTATCTATATCCTGTATATAGGGCTTTGCGCGCATTGTTAGCTTTTTAAGTCTTTTACTTTTTATTTAGTTTTTTACGTGTTTTTAACGAGAATTACTAACGAATTACTAACAAGATTCATGCCGAGATCTCCCCCTAATAATTAACCGCTTAATAAGCGGTTTTTTGTTTTCTGTAGCAGGTATTAAGTTAAATCTGCAGAAAGTTGTAAATAAATATTATTTATGGGGGGGATATTTATGGAGGAAAGCGCGAAAAAACCTGTAAATACTGCGGTTGGCTGCCTGACCATGATTGCCATGCTATTTGTAATTGTTGCGATCATATCATCATGCCTGGGGGGAAAGTCGTCTGATAAGCCTGATGAAGCGGTTGCTCCGCTGCAGCTGTCTGAAATGACAATCGAAGAGTACGCACCGTATCTAATCAAAGAAACCATCGGCGAAAAGAGCAATACCGATAAGACCTCGCTTATAACAGTAACTGTAGATGACCCAGGGATGATTACACTTGATTTAAACGCCAGTGAAAATTTTACCAAAAACACAACTCGACAGAGTATGCTTATTAAGTCTCCTGAAATCTTTGGTATGGCTTTTGCTGATCGATCGGAGCTAAACAGTATAACGATCAACTGGTACCTTGATTTGGTGGATTTAAGGGGAAATGAAAAAGTAGGGAAGGTAATGACTATAACGTTCGATCGGGAAAATGCAGAAACTATTAATTGGGAAAACATAAATCCGGAAAATATTCCTTTAGTCGCTGATCAATACTGGGAGCATTCACTGTTTAGTAAATAGGCCGGGGACTGATCCCCGGCTTTAACTATTCTTAGTAAATTTTTAAGTAGATAACTGCTGAATGCTCTTAAATAGATCATGTATAAAATTCGCGCCCCGGCTGATCAGTATCCCTGTTAATAGCTGCCCTATAACCGGATAAACTATTGTAAGCCCTAGCGCTGTACATATATCAACACCCGCTGCCAGAGCAATTATAATACCGATTACCAGTGCCCCGACCCGATCTGGATTAAGTTTTCCCTTGTCCCAAATCGGCTTAAACGTCTCCCATACAGCTTCCGCCAGGACAGCTGCCACAATGATCAATATGATTCCACTTGCCATTTTACTCTCCTTTCTACTCCTCCATATCTACTCCTCCAAAATTCTTATCAGCTCATCATGCCTGGCCGGGTTTTTTACGGCCTTCAGCATGACTAAAGCCAGGTTCACCATCACGGCCAGGACAAACCATTTTGTACTGGTATCATTCGGGTTATGACCATGAGCAGGGTCGATGATTCCTGCCCTACCGCATTTGACCATCAGCTTTTGCATCCAATCCGGCACGCTGGCCACCTCCAATCTGTTTTTTAACTCAGCCCAGGGAAAATTACGCCCCGGGCACGCCGTCTGCATAATATCTTTATGCCCAGCCACCGTAAGCTTCCCATATGTCGCCGGCAGATACTCCGACAGCAGCCATACCAGGGACGCCATCTGTGCTGCAGTAGGTTTTCCGGTCTCAAAATTACCGGTTAAAACAATACCTATACTGTCCCCATTCCCTTTCACCCCGCTGTGAGCCCCAATTGCCCACACAGGCCTGCCTCGTTCCACCGCACCATTAACCCGGATCACGAAATGATACCCGATGCCGCTCCACTCCTGACCCAGGTGCCAGCGGTGAATAGTGCTGGCCGGCACATCAGGGGAAGCAGAATGGTGGATGATTGCTCTTCGGGTGCTGCTTCGCTTTTTAAGGCCGCTGTTAAACTGGAGGTTTGTCTCCAATATCTGATTGCTCATTATTATCACCTCCGTAATCACTGTAATTACCGTAATTGTAGGTATCGTTCTCACAAGTGTCTATCAGTTTCTTCCTGGCGAATTTCTTGATCCAGCTGAATTCCTCAACCCCGGCCTCCATGAAGTTTTCAGCAATACTGAGCACTTCAACAAAAAAGAGTATTGAATATACGATGTTTGAAAACAGCTCCGCTGCTGACACCCAGGGGAAAATCTGCAAACTCTGGTTTGCGATCACGCACATAAAAAAATAGGCAGTGATCTTCATCATTGTCCCCTTGCAGGCCTTGTCGGACTGGATATGGCCCTCCCTGATAGCTCTTATAAATCCCCCATGGCTCGCGCTTTCGGTTATGAGTCTGCTGACCAGGTCACAGGCCACCACGATCCACAGAGCAAAAAACGCGGCCCCCGGCTGTACCAGATAGGTAATTACTCCAATTAAAAAGCCCCCCAGCCAGGCCAGGGGGTTCGATATTGCATTTGCGGCGATCTTGCCGACTGTTATTATAGTTCCATACATCACCAGCCCTCCTTTTTTAGGTTATCCTCCAAAAACAAAACCAAGCACGTCAGTTACAAACCAATATTCGGGATTCAGCAGCAACATAAATCCTCGCAAAACCAGTCCTAATCCAAATACACCGCCTATAAAACCAATGAACGCCAAAAAAGCCAATGTGCTTATATCATCTGGCGGGCGCCGGTTTTTTGATTCTTCCGGCTCATTCAGCCACATGTTGAAAAAGATTAGCCCCACAAAGAAAAAAATTATCCCTACTACTATATCCACTATTCCGAATATCATGATCTGCCTTATCCATATTTCAAGTACATGCTTAGCCGGTTCGGCCAGCTTGCCCCCTATCTCATTCAACAACGTCACAAATTCTTGAGCGCCCAATCCCATCCCCTCCCGGAAATAAAATAACCGCCCCACCTGGAGCGGCTCAAATAACATTTTTTCTGACCCTCAAATCGAGGGCGAGGATGCCATGGAGTAGTTGAAACAAAGTTACTATAAAGCCTAAAAGCCTTATCCAATCTGTTAACTCACCAAGGCTGAAAATCAGCATACGCATCCCCTCCCTAATCACTTCTACCACCATGACTATCACTAGACATGACATCCCCCGAAGCGCTGCCGAACGCTAGTAGAAGTCCATATGTTGCCATATGGTGGGGCAGGGTTCTATTCAATATATAATTTATGGGTTTATTTGTCAATGTAAGTGCAGCCACCAAAAACTATTTCCATATCCTCTAACTAAATTCAATTAACAACGAAGAATAAATACTATCACTGCGGTTTGTTCTCACTGCGCTGTTAGTTAATATGTAATTTGGTCCCAGAATATAAGGCACCCCCGTCAGTATACAGGATGCTACTTTTACCCCTGGGGTTCCGCAGGGAAGCGGTCCGTTCTGTATGGTTTGCCCCGTAGAATTATACTTCCACATTAACGGCACAGCAAAAACATTACCTGCAGCGTCTCTGAAATCCTGTCTGAAAGTTATAGGCGCAATAGATTGGCCTGCTGTTATGCTTCCGGCAACGGGTCCATTTATTGTTGATAATCCACAATAAATTATTTCTCCGTTTTCTAATCGCCCAATATAAGCAAACGGATTATCACCTCTGTTTAGCAAAAAACAGAAAAAGTCACTCCCCACTACCATCAATATCCCAGTTGGGACATCCGTTGACGCATACATGAGGCTAATAACGTCATTTACAGTAGTTCCGCTTTTCCAGGAGCTTCCTATTTGTACAGTATTGTAAAGGTTTCCATTAATTGAAATACGTATCACTTTATCGGGTACTAAAGGCGTATCAATAACAATGTGACTGGCATCTTCATAATATATAGTCCCTAGTAATCCGTTTGAATTAAGAGCACTTTTAATATCATTAACAGAATTTCCTAAATCAATATTATATAAAGTAGACATTATAACCCCCCCCTATATCGTGGGGTATAGTATATTAGTCGTAAATATCGGAATATTATAATCTATATATCCCGCATACCCGCTTCCTGGGCCTGGGGAAACAATGATCTGCCCCACCAGTCCATTCTTTCCGGCCAAGACCATGCCCACTGCCAATCCATTTTGGAAATCAATGTTGCTCATATTTGTCCTCCTATGGTTTATTGCCTGCATTCCAGGTTATTGTGGTTGTATTGTTGGTAGTATTATTGGTAATAGAGGTAATTTGCCCGGAGCCGTCTTTTATCCAGTCCCAGTCATAAACCGCCCCGTCACCGTAAGACGTAATCATTCCGTCAGCATATAAAGCAATACTGCTCAGGTCTTCCCCGGTACCAGAGACCCCCGCTTCCCCCAGCCTAATCTCCCTGGTAATACCGGCTGAATTCACATACTGAAATACCAGACCGTCATTATCCTTAAAAATAAAAGCCTTCCCCTTATCTCCATCGCCAAAGCCAGTTCCCCAAACCATCTTTGGTATCATATAGCCTGACTGGCTGTCCAGTTCAAAATAATGCTTCAGCTTTACATATTCGGTATAAACATAGACCATTATAGGCCAGTCTGTTTCATTTGTAGTCGAGCCGGCATGGTTTTCATCCACCCAGTACAAAGGCTGCCCGGACCGGTTTAATAGCTGAGCCGACTGTCCACTTGTCTGCGCCTCGATAAATTCTATATTCTGCTCATAAATTTTGATGTAATGCAGATCCGATTTATCACCATTCAAATACTTCTGCACCATGGTGGAGGTATCCAGCTGGTCAACCGTCAGCTCAGAGATATTGCCCTTTTCTGCGTATAAGTTATTCACTATGACAGTATTGCTTATTACCACATCAATTGCCGCAGAAACAGCCTCAATAGCGCTGGCGCTCAGCAGCCCGTCAAAAATATACTTACCTTCTACCGGATCAAAATAGACCTTGTTCTCCCAGTTGCCTCCGGAGCCGTCCCCCGCCTGCAGCGCAAACAGATCAGCATTGAAAACGCCCCTGGCCATATTGTCGCTGCGGATAGATTCAAACCCGTTTTCCGGCCCGATCCGGGCGCCGTAATAAAGCTCATCCTTTTGCACTGTATCCCTTTGGATACGATAGATGGTGTCGGACAAGGTACTAAAAAAATTCAGCGCTTCAAGGGACGAATTGATCCTTTTGACCGGATCAAAATGGTATCTGACGATCCGGACATTAGCGTCTATCCCCAGTTCACTGTCTAAAATCCTCACCGTATCACCCAGGGCAAATGCTTCCAGGGCACCGAATTCCGGCAGGCTTCTAAGCTCAACCACATTCAGGTCATATGCTACTGTGGGCTGGCCGTCCACCATGTTCCGGGCATCGATATATTTTTCAATACCCTTGATATTTTTGCCGATTTTAAATTCTATCCCGGTGTCTGCCCCGCGCCTGGTCAGCAGGGAGACAGTATATTTGTCGAATTTGATTTCCGCCCCGATATAAGATGCAAACTCCAGCAGTATGCTGCGGCGGCTCATTTTTTGCTGGATGGAATATGTTGCGACCTTGGTAAACTCTACCGTCCCCACAGAAAAACCGGTGCCTTGCAGTATTTTTCCCAGTATGTAGGTCGGGGTGCCGTCTTCGGTGAAATATTCCTTGTCATAGGCCGGATCGTTCAGATCGTAAGAAACCTGCTCACACTCCAAATCAATCAGCTGGGCAGCCCCACTCCTATAAATTCTATAAGCCGCGATATTAAAATAATTATCATCAGCTTCTACTATATGGTTATGGTTGAGATAAGCTTTTGTCGCATCTTCTATTATGGTTGTGACGGTAAGCGTATATTCTGCGTTAATACCCTCGCTTATTTCAGAGCGAACAATATTTTCTAAAGTCGCTTTATGTACTAGGTTTTTATCGTATAGCTTCACCTGCCTCCCTCCTTACGCAGACACCGTGGCCTTAAAAGTTAGCGTTAAAATCTCGCTGTTATTTTTAAAATCCCTTATGTCACTGTCTTCCAAAACCGCCTTATAGGTGGTTGGGTCATAGTCAATTACCAGATCCTTTTCGCCTGCTAGCCAGCTTCTGATCAAGACCACCTTATTTCTGCGCTCTGTCTTACTGCCTTCGATCAGCACATCAAAGATGATTTCCATGTCATCGTAGCTGTCAAAAAACTTATAACTGCCATCCTTGCCAATAACATTCACCAGCGTGTAACGGGCTTGGGGGATCCCTGGCGGCAGAACAGTCCTGACTCTTAGACCGTAGGTACTGGAATGCACGTTGTTAAACTTAAAACCCATCATGCCATACCAAGCCCCCTTCCCCGGCTGTTTTGGAGCTTATATAGTTCTCTGGCCACTGATTTAATGTCTTGATCATTTCTCACATACATATTCTGGATTACAATATTCCCGCCGTTACCAGCTGTAGCTAACTGGGTGCCTCTGAGCTCCCCCCTGATAATCTGTCGCAGGTCATCTAGTGCTCCCACGAATTCTGGTCTTTTCTCAGCAATCCCGATTATAGCAGGCTTAGTAAAGATACCGCCTTTGTCGTACCAGTTAAAGGCTGGGTATGGGACATCTATATTACCCACAGTTTTATACTTCGTTGTAACATTCACGTTTGGCAGCTTGGGCTTAGGGATCTCTATTTTCATATTGGCAAAAGCCTTTTTAATGCTGTCTATGATTCTTAAAAGTATCTCCTTGGCTGTTTCTATCGGGCTTACGATGGCGTTTTTAATCCCTTCCCAGATCCGGCTGCTGGTGGTTCTGATATCTTCCCAACTAATCCCCAGTTTTTGCGCTAAGAGTACCGCCCAGCCGGCAGGACCAACTGCTATTAACAGGATCGTCTGCCCCCAGGTCTCGAAAAAGCTTTTTATGCCGTTCCAGGTTTTTGCCCAGCCCTCAGCTATCTGGGTACCGAAGTCTGTAAAAGCTTTTTTCATTGAAGCGAAACCCTCAGACAGTCCGGTTTTAAGATCTTCCCAAATCCTGAGAACAAAAGCCTTTATTTCATCCCAGTTTTTGTAGATTAAAACCCCGGCAGCTATAAGCCCGACGATGATGGCAATCAGCCAGCCTACTGATACCCCCACAACTGCCGCCAGCGCGGTCAGAGCGGTAGATACCGCAGGTATCACTACGCTTGCGAGCATTTTAAGCGGCGAAATAAGCGCAATAAGTACCACTTTTATTTTCCCGAACATCGCAATTAAACCCGGTCCGGCAATAACCATGGTTCCGATCCCCTGCAGGAGCGGACCTATCAAGGCGACTATGCCGGCAATTGCCAGTATCGCCATTTGTGCCCCTTTTGGTAGATTGGCAAAGCTATCAGCCAGTTTTTCCAGAGTCGGAACTGCTCTTTCAAGAAGCGGCATAAGTTCATCTAGTGCGTCAAAAAAGGTCGTTGATATTGGTTTTGTTACTATTAAGATATTGTTCTTTAGTTGTGCCAGACGTTCCGCAAAGTCATCGGTTTCCTTGGCAACACCGTTGATGGTCTCCTTGGAACCTACAAGTTCCTTTAACAAAGCCGCATACTCAAGTTTTCCGTCTCTTATAGCTGCTGCCATTAAAGGCCCCGCTTTAGCACCGAAAACCTCAATTGCCAGTTCGGTAGCCTTAATATCACTGGGGGCGCCCTTTATTTCTGCAAATAATTTATTCAGGGCCTCACTGGCATCCGTGACCCCAGCCTTGGCCATATTAACCAACGCCTTGTTAAGGCCGGTCATGGCCTGTTCGACCTCGACCCCCGCCTTGTCAAAATACCCCATAAGGGCTGCGCTTTCCTGAAAATCAAAGCCCATACCCTTTAACGCCGGGGAGAATTTGACCAGGTTGGACAAAAGGCGGTCAATGGCAATACCCGTGGATTGCGAAACTTTAAAAATATAGTCCAGGTATTCCCCGTATTTTTGCACCGGCACGTTAAAAGCCTGGAAGGATTGAGAGGTCTCCTCAATAGTTTTGCTTAGATCGCTCTTAGTGACCCGGGCCAGGTTTAGTGTCTGGACTGACAGGTCTTGGAGTACCTTGCCTGATATATTCAGGCGTGTATTGTAGTCAGCGATTACTGTTGAGATATCATCAAAATTTGAAGGAACCCGTTTGGCGACATTGTCAAAATCATTCTGCAATCCTTCCAAAGCCTTGCCGGTGGCCCCGGTGCCGATGCGGATCTTGTCATACGCCTCATCGATGGTTTTGCCGGCTGCCAGCAAACCAGCACCGGCAGCTGCCAGGGGTACCGTAACATACTTGGTCATGGTCTCGCCGGCCGACTTCATCTTGCCGCCAGCATCCTGGAGTTTTTCCCCCAGGGTTTTGGAGGCTTTAGCGGTAGACTCCAGCTTTTTCTCAAAACCCGTCAGTTCCTGTTCCGCTTTCGCTACTTCTCTCTGAAATGCCCGGTACTGTTCCTCGGATATCTCGCCTTTTTTAAACTGCTCATTAACTTGTTCCTGGGCCATCTTCAACCGGTCCAGCTTTTCTTTGGAATTAGTTACCGCCTCAGATAGGAGTTTCTGTTTCTGCGCGACCAGTTCCGTGTTTTTAGGATCCAGTTTAAGCAGTTTTTCCACTTCTTTTAATTCTGACTGGATTTCGCGGGACTTTTTATTTACATCTCCTAAGGCTTTTTGCAGGGGCTGAGTATCGCCGCCTATTTCTATCGTAATACCTTTTATCTTTCCAGCCACATATATCACCCCCTAAAAGCTGTCGAAATCGTCCTGGCCGGCCTGTTGAACAGTTTCTCTTTCCGTTTCCTCCGTATGATGCAGGTTATTATAAACAATGATGTAGTCAATCAGCTGCCCCCAGGTCATGTAGTCAAGCTCATCCAGGCTGATTCCCCTGATCTTGGCGGCAGCTATGATCATGTTTGTGGTTACTATTTCTTCTTCTTCCGGGGTATCATCGTTCGCAACTTTTTTTTTGATTCCTCCGTTATAAAAAGCGATGGCAGGAAGATCTCCATCAGCTCCCGGGCCACGTCAAAAACGGGAAAAACGTCAAATTCGTCATACCAGTCAGCTGGCTCAGCAATGTCCTTGTTAGCTGTTTTAGCCATTATCCAGATAATGTTGAACAGATCCACCAGCTCAATCTTTTCGATTGCGCTGCTTATATTGATTTCAGATAAAAGTGCTTCCATGTCTTCATTATTGTTGCTTTGCAGGGCAAAAAACGCATTAAGCCCCTCAAGCGCCGATTTGATAAGTGGCATCACCAGTGTTAAGAGATCCTTGCCGAATTGCTGTTTATACCGATAAACAAAGGACGCCGAAGCCTTAAACTTGACGTCCCTGCCATCAATATTTATTATTTTTTGCATTCTATCACCTCTAAGCCTTAACGGTCAGGTTGTAGATCACGCTGTTTCCCTTGGTAAATTCAACCACTAGCGGGTAGCTGCCAATAGCCAGATCCAGACCAGAAACATAGGCACTGGCGATAGTAACTTGCAATGCGGCGATGGTTAAGCTTACGCCGGGTACTGGCAAGCCGTTAAGCAGGACATTCTTGACTGCAGTTACACCGCTGGAAGTTGAAATTACTTCTACATCATCCGGAGCCGCCTTACTGAAATCAGCCGGATCATCCCCAGCAGCATTAAGCACTGCATTTTTAAGATAAACCGCACTGAAAAAGGTGTCATAACCGGCCTTGTCCTGCTCAAGCTTGGCTTTCACATCACCGGTGTCTATTGCCGGCCGCGCCTCAATTGATAATGATTCGGACTTCGGTTCCTTCTTGTTGCTCCGGGTCGCCCCCTCGATATTCGGACGATTAGCCAAGACATTGTAAAGCACATGCCTGGTCTTTTTCGCATCGCCATCAAATTCAAAAAGCAATGCAAACCGTTTAGCCTTGGCATTGGTATTTTCAATCAGCGCCCCGTTGGCATCAACGGTATCGCCTAAAATATCGATTCTGAAATCATCCGTTACCAGTGCCAGTTCCAGATCCCCGTCATAACCGTTATTCACGTTTTCAGCAAAATAATCCTCAATGTCATCAGCCGGGAACTTCACACTGTCCCCCACTGGCGATAGAGCTATGTTTACAGCCCCAGGATGCGCCTTTGGCGTACCATAGCTTACAATGCCATTAGCCTCTGTAATTGGCGCATAATGCACATTTTTAAGCCCATATTTGACTTTGTTTTTAGACATTTTAAACCTCCTTCTCAAGTTGCGCCACTATTGCGGCAACCATCTCATCAACACTTGCATTATAACTGCGTTTTATAAGTCCCTGGTATGGGGACTTTGAGCTATACTCCAGAATGTTCGACAACGGTATCGTGTCACTATTTGCCCCTTCTACCGTTTTTGTGTTGCCAACATACCGGCGCTTCTGATATTTTTTGCCCTTACCTTTCCAAGACTTTTTATAATCACCTGTAACTCCCTCAGGACTATTTTTTCGTAAATTTTTTATCAATATTTTTTGTGCTGCGTCCAGTCCCGTTTCAATGTTCTGATCCACTTTATGCCCATAGTCCTCTAAAGCGGCGGCTACAGCTTTATCGAATTTATCGATATTTATTGCGGCCATTAAACATTCCTCCAGAACTCACATTCAAAAACAGTTGTAAAATAGCCGATATTATCTACATCCCCAGCATCAAATTTGCCGAAAGGCAATACAAACCCCGCTCCCTCTAAAGCAGTTTGTATGATTTTTTCCTGGCTTTTAACATGTTCCCGTTCGGCCTGATCATCTAAATAGTAGTCCCGATAAAAATAGCGGACCGTTACGTCTCCCGCCATTACCAGGGGTTCATTATCGGCAAAAAACTCTGTAGAGTCCCCACTCAGAGTAAAAACGATGTACTCATCGGCATCGGCTCCCTTTTTTCTTTGCCAGAAAACCTTGACCGCGCCTTTCAAGGTATTGTCCAGGGCCGTCTGTACCAAGCCTCGTATATCTATCATCATAGGCCCTCGTACCTCCTGACTCTAAACTCCAGGAAAAGATTTTCCTCTTTCATGTTATCCACGCCGCCCCACAGCTCGTAGACATTCGGGTTGTTCCTGTCCGGTACCCCGTCAATGATGGCCGTGCTGTCCGCGTTTTTGATCACAACTACCTGTTCACCCCTGAGTTTCGCATATATAACTGGATTGTAAAAAGTCCTAACCGTCGCCGAATCCTTTACGCCCAATGACTCCGCTGCCAGAGACCGGTCCCCGTAGCTGCCTTTCCACTCACCGTAAAAAATATTATAGGGTTCGCTTTCTATCAGCTCCCAGGTCCTGTTCATCCCCTGGCCGGAAACATATTCCCCTTCGGCATAATAAAACTGCATCGGCGTCGTAGGATTGAATTTAAGCATCCGCTTCCGCCTCCTCCGCTGCCGCCAGAGCAGCTGCCCTGCCTTGCGCCACAAATGCCAGCAGTACCGGATGATTAATCAGCTGCCCAGGGTCTGTTGACTGTGCCATTTTGCAGTACAGGACCACCGCTTCCACCGCCAGGGCATCCGGGGTGGAAATGTCCCACCCCGCACCCTTGAAATATAAAGCCGCCCCGTCAATCATGCCCTGGATTTCTGCGTCTTTATTGGCATCGGAGTAGAACACTCCCAGCCTGGGTTTAACATCATCAATAAGCGCCATACTCCGCTGCCTCCTTAAACAATAATATACAGGTCGATATCCTTAGTTCCGTCAGCCCCTGCGTTCGGGTCATATACGTTTTTCTCCAGATCCTCCGCATCAGCGGTAACAACACCCTCTGTAGCTTCTACAGCCTTGCCAAACAATTTAAGGATGACTAGCTCATCGGCGTACAGCTTGTACGGGATCCCGAATTTATCCCCCCAGCCCACACTGATTTGGTCAGAGCCAACGCCAACGCCACCGGTGGTGTTGGCTGATGTTGCTGCAGTCGTTACCCCTTCGGATGCCCCTTCTCCGGTTCCGTCATCAATAGCGATGTTTAGCGTATCATCATTAGCGTCCGCAACCTTCGCAGTCAAAACTACAGCTGCATCTTCTCCGGAAACGTCAAAATGTTCTGCAATGATTTCATTTGCTGCCAGGGCAGTCCGTATTGCCAGAGCAATTGCCGCCGCATCATCATTGAGTTCCACCGGTACATCAACGACTTCATCTTCCGCAAAAAGCGCTGATTTTACCGTTACCGCGGCATTCCCCGCAGTTGTTACAGTGCCAGCTGCCGTGGCTGTCTCAACCTGAGCCCTTGGCACATGATCCTGGATCGGCAGGTCGATCTTGGTCACGGTCTTAAATGCCAGGTTCCCATCTTTTGCAGTAGTACCATTGGCGGTTATGTCCTCCGTTATCGCTTCACCCGCAAAGTTGGTCCCGGTGATTTTTACTACTCCATCAATCCCGGACACGTTCCCATCAATCCGGATGTTTCTCGGCACCGCCGGATTGGTGATCCCAGTGGTGATCGACTGCTCTGCAGCCCCCAAGGCCATGGCCGCATGCACTCCATCAGAGCTGGCCGCCGGCGCATCTTCCGCATCGATGTGATAGTGAGCGCCAAAAGCCCTGTCTATACTTGTTCCTTTGGCGTCTGTCTGGATTCTCTGCCCCAATTTTGGGTTATATGGATAAAAATTAGGCATAGCTTTCCTCCTTAAAGAGGCGGGCTTCCTGCCCGCCCCCGATTATCAGTCTTAAAAGATTACCCTTTCTTAATGATCAGGACACCCGCTGCATCGATCAGCTTCCCGTCATTGATCAGGATCGCCTTATCAACCCACTGATTGGTGTCGTGGTCAAGCCATCTGTACATGGCCATCTGCATGTTGCTGTTGACGCAGAAATCCGAAGGTTTCATAAACACAGCAATGACCTCACCGGCGTTGGCGGAATCATAGGATTCGATCACATCTTCCTCGACTTCCAGCACTTCTTTGCCGCCAAACCGGTACTGCGGAGCATCAGCGATACCGTAGTTCACCCGGCCGATCGGCTGCCCGTTGGCGTCCTGCATCCCGTCGATATAGCCGTCAAAGGTGCCCGCACCCATAACGAATATTCCCCCCGCCTTATAAGCCAGCGGAATTTTGGCAAAGACCTTTTTCTTCCATGCGCCCCAGTCTGATATTTCATCCGCTGTAAGGGTGATTTTCTGCCCGGCAGCAACCCGGGTATCAACTGTAACACCCAGCATTTGACCTTCACCGGTGCCCTTGATGACCTCGATCTCGCACTGGGTTACCATTGCTTCAACGATCAGCGGCACGATCTCCGCTTCGAAAGCCGGCAGGGAAACAGCTGATGTCAAGAGAGAAGTGGCCACCTTGCATTCCAGGCCATAGTAGGAGAAACTGATGTAGGTATTAGCCTGCAGCTTTTGCCGCGCAGATACAGCAGCCTCGGTGATCCTGGAAGCCGTCGGCTTCAGGGACAGGATCGGCACCTGTACACCAGCGGGAATGTTCGTCTTCCGGACCCGGCTGTAAAGCTGGCCTCTGACCTTCATCTCCTTGACGATCTCAGTCATGATCGTGGTCGGGATCACAGCAGCCGCATCAGCAACCGCAGTAAACGCATCGTCGCGGTATTCCTCGGGGATCGGCGTCCCTCTCAGACAGTAATCCTTAAACGCAGTGCGGTATTCCACAGTGCTGAATTTATCAGTGACCTCTGCCCCTCTTTGCTCCTGGCCTTTTGCTCCGGCAGTTACCACTCCCGGAATCTGGCCGGTAACAGCAGCAGTACGCTGATCAGGATCATCAGCTGCAGGATCACCGGCAGCAGCATCATCAGGCATACCCGCAATCATTTCCTTTAAGCTGCGGATCTCTTCATTGAGGCCGTCCAGCTCAGTATTTAGTGCTCTTAATTCAGCCACATCGTTGGATGCTTCCGCTTTGGCCATGATAGCGGTTTTACGCTCTTCCTTTTTGGCCAGCAAAGCCATTAATTTTTTCTTCATGGTTTTAAACCTTTCCTTTCATAATAATTCTTTCTTTGATCAGTGTAATCTCCCGCAGGCTCTCCAGCCGCCGTTCCTCGCTGTCCAGCAGTTCCAGGCTGCGGGCATATATAGATGTACTGTCGTAAAACGGGGTATCCACCACCGATACGTCGCACAATCTTTCAATGTCATTGACTTCCCGGGTCGTCTCCTTTTCCCCGAAAATCCAGGTGTCTCCTTGATCAGCTACCCTAAAAGCAAAGCTCATCTTATCGATGAGCCCCTCTTGGATCCCTTTATATAAATCGCGGTTGCTCTGAGTGTCCAGGAGCTCCGCCTCGATTTTCAAACCCTTTTCATCCTTTATGAGCCTAAGCGACTTGTTGCGGGTCCTGGCCATGATCATCACGTTGTCATTATGGTTGTACCGTAGGGGCACATCCTTCATATCCGTTTTGTCCAGGGCTCCCCGTTTGATGGTTTCAGTAAATTTCCTGCTACCAATCTGATGCGTGGCCGGCGTTTCATATGTAATAGCATAGCCCTCCACCAGCATTTTTCCATCATCATTTTTGACCGCTCTGACTTCGATCAGCCGGCGTTCCGCCTTATTTTTCATCCTCCTTATCCTCCTTTTTAATCCAATTCGTAAACATACCTGACTTCATCATCGTCTTCCTTCTTCAAAACAAATCCCATTTTTTCTGCCAACGCCCGGGATGCCTTATTGCCTGATGAAGTTATCCAATAGATTTTATCCAGGTCTAGCTTACCCGCGTCTTTTACGGCCTTTTTGACGATTTTCTCAGCATATCCTTTTCCTCTATAATCGGGGTGAATAGCTAAATTAAAATGACCCTTCTTACCTGTAGCCCTATTTTCAATAAAACCAATCAATTCATCGTCTTCTTCAAGGACCTTTCTGTATTGTGCGTCGTCATAGAAATACCTGGGGCCCAGTTCTTTCCTTTCCCCCTTGGATAAGGCCTTGATTATCTGCTTTACCTTATCCAGGTCTTTTTTATCTGCCCTAATATCCACGCCGGAAAGGGGGCTTGATTCTAATGAAAACCGTATATTCAACGCCCGGCCTTCCTCTTCCTCATCGTCTTCCTTCTTTGGCTTACTATCGCCTACCCCGGCCTTTCCCTTCTGGTAGGCATCCACGTCCTCGATATTGACATAGTTCAGGCTCTGCAGCCGCCGGTTACCGCCCTCAAAAGGTGGAATCCCGAACATCTCATTAATTTCATTGAGCATCATGATGCCGGTTTCCTTGGCGATATTGGCCAGCTGGATCTTGTCCTGTGTAGCCATATAGTTGATTTTACTGTAATAACCCTTGACCCGGTGCCCTACATCCTGCTCCCGGGCAGTAAACACACAGGCCGTAAAGGCCTGTTCAAATTGCACTATAAAATCCTCGATAGCAGTCTGATAAAATGCACTATGCTGATCGCCGTTATAATCTCCGGATAATATAGCCGCCGACACACCATAACGCTCCTGGATCACAGACTTAAGGAATTTTAAAGCAGCGTCCGGGATTTCCGGAGCGTTTATATTTACCGGTGTAAATTCGCCGGCCAGGTCCGTTGCCACTATGCCGCTTTTGCTGGTCGTAATATGACTCTCAAAATCGTCCCGGATGGCAGCCAGCTTTTGAGCCTCAGCTAATGTCTTGGCATGGTAAACACCTTTGATCTGCAGACTGGCCTCAATACTTTTCGGCAACCCCTGGATGGTCTTATCCAGAGCATCAATGGTGCGGAGCACATCATAATTATTAACGCCCCCATAATCATCCCCGCCGCCTATTATCGTATTAGCCCCGCGGCGCCAGCGCAGATGAATCAAGTCCGCATAAGGCAATGTATAACTACTTCCATCCTCAAAGTCCATGCGGATCTCCCACACCGCCCCATTATTCTCACCGATATAAACTGCCTGGGGCTTGAGCGGATAAAACGCTATATACTTTCTAAACTGCCGCCCATCCGGTAAAGATATAATCTGATACTGCGGATAAATAAAAGCATTGCAATATTTTCGCCGCAGCCACTCCACACTGGAAAAGAAATCGCTGGTCGTCTGCAGCGGGTTAGGTTTAAAACGAAACAGCCTGGTTATATCATCATTCTGGACCTTAAGCACATCCCCGTTCTGCACAATACTTTTTAACTCTATCTTACTGATCTCGCTGGCTATCCGGTCAATGGCATTATTAACATAATCAGATAAGTAGATATCCTTCCCAAAACTCGTAAATAGCGGCACACCATTCATCAGCCATTTTCTATACTGACGCTCTTGCCCTATCCCTTTAAAAACATTTTTTAAATAATCTAGAACTATCATTCTTCACCTTCTCCCCTATCCGATTAAGCTCATAAATTCTGACCGGTACCATTCCAGAGTTGCGTAAGCTATAACTTTGGATGCGGTACCGTCAATACGTTTAGTTGCATGCATCTTGCACGGCATAATCCGCCCCAGGTTATCCAGCTTTATGCCGGTATTGCATAAGCACCAGAAGCTTACAGGATTGTTGTTATATATGACCAGCTTATCTCTGAGATCAGCCTCCAGGGTCCTCATAGGATTGTTTAATACTTTTGGTTCCTGGGGAATATTGATTGCTATTTTATCCCCGAATACCTCTATATATCTGTTCTGAAAATCCTTGGCGAATCGGTTATCATAACCGCTTTTAAATGGTTTCAGATCGTATTCTTTTAATAATTCATAGTGCCAATCAGCAACCATCGAACTTTCCACTGCGTTCCCCGGTACGATCGTCAAGAGTCCCGCGCGCTCCCACCCGCGATAGTCTGCATCATCCGGAGCATTTATCAATTTACTTTCCGGAATCCAATACCGAGAATAAAAATAAACCCGCTTATCATTTGGTTTTTTCAGCAGCAGATCGCTGGCGCATAAGTCAGTAGTCTCCGCAAAGTCATTGCCCGAAATATAAAAACCTCCGGCAAAATCTTTAATGTCGAAGGTCTCTAGGTTTATAATTTCAGCCTGCTGCAGCCAGGCCTGCGCATTGGATTGTTTAATATTAAAATCCTTGGCCAGCATAAAGGCCCGGGTACCGCTGTCAGTTTTCGCTTCCTCGATCAGGCCGTCCAGGTAGTGCCACTTTTTAGCCACCCCCAGGTTGGGATTTGACTTCACCCAGCTGTCCCGGTTCTGCCAGATCTCCTCCTCACTGTCCTGGGTGTAAAGCCAGATTAGCCACCGGGGCCGGTGAAGCTCTCCCTTTAAGACCCGCCTGGCATCAGCCAGCCTTTTATCCAGGTACCCGTCTTCAGTGAAACCCTCAGTGGTTATTTCCCAATATAAAGGTTCATCTTTTGTTGACATCGATTGCTTGATCGGACGGACCAGGCTGTCATCTTTCATTTCATGGACTTCATCCACAAAGGCAACATCTACATTCTTTCCTTCTTTAGCTCCGGTCTTGGCCGATAGCTTCTTGATCTTGGCCTTATTCTGCCGGCTGAATTTACCTTTCTTTTTCTTCTGCTTCGGGTTGCCCATGAAAATACCTTTGATGGTTTTTCGGCTGACTTTAACCAACTTGGGGCTTTCCTCCCGCATATTATTGATCTCATCAAATACCAGCCCTGCCTGTTCATAGTCATTGGAAGCGCAAAGAATGTTGGTGCCCATGTTCCCGCAGAAGAATTCAGCATTGCCGTCCCCTGCCACTTCAGTCGTCTTCCCGTTTTTCCTTCCTACCATATATAAGACTTCAGTGAAGCGCCTCAGCCATCTTCCCTCAATGTTCATATAAAAGCCGTATATCGCTTCCCTGAGCGCCTTCTGATTTATTTCTAAAAGAAAAGGATGCCCGGCAAAAGGAGAAATACTATGCTTGCATTCTTTCTCAATGAACGTGATCCGCTTATGGGCCTCAGCTGGATCGAAACGATAGGCCGGATCCTCCATATCTGCCATCAGGATTTCCAGCATCGTCATCAGTTCCTTGCCGATCAGGATCTTTCCCGCCTTGCATTTTTCATAATACTCAATCAGATAACTATGCGTATTCATCAAGGCCATCGTCCTCATCATCCGACTCTACCGCCAGGTGCTTCATCAGCTTGTCCATGATATTTGTAAGCGCTGCCGAATGCTTGGCAATCACCCCCGCGATCGGTAACGTCTTCTGCAGCATAGCATTCTCAGGGTGTATTTTAACCAGGCCGGTAACCAGGGCCTGCTCATTCAACCGTTTTAAATAAAGCCGCTCATAGGCCGCCTGCTCAATCAAGGCCTCCAGGACTTTCATTTTATTCTCATCCGCCCCGGCAAATTCAGCCTTAAGACGGGCAATTTCGTCCACTATCTCTTGATTTTCCACTATATCACCTGCTTTTTTCTCCCCTAAAAACTTCTCAGCCAAAAACTCAAAACTTCCCCGTGTACCACGCAGAGGTCCGCTTACAGTCTGGGAGTCGGCGCCGTAAACGCCGGCCCGGGGGGCTATTACATCATTTCTCCGTTAATTTGTATTATAATTGGAACTCCATCGACCGATGCCGCTCTATTTGATGAGTATTCGCAGCAAGGATATACTGAATTGGGATTATATTTACACCCTTGTTTTTTGCATAGGATGTTTTTATTTGGATCACATTTATACAATACAGCTGTTCCACCTTCTGGTGGAACGATTGATTGATTGTTACCTCCTTTGGGTTGATATCCATTTTTAATCATTAAACTTATCCCACCAATCATTAATATAATTCTCCCAGGCTTTTGGTCTTCCACTATTATGAAGCCTTGTAAGGCATTCTTCTCTGGTGCTTTCGCAATAAATCATCTCTGCACCTAACATCTGGGCCAGTCTCTCACGCTCGTACTTCTCCGGATAGCCGCCGATAATATAAGCATCGTACCAGTTCCCGTATCGTGTCTTGATCTGGTCCAGCATCTCATCCCGTAATTTAAAAAGGTTGAATTTACAATTGTCTGGTTTTATGTATGCCGGCTGAAATGTGACCGCCTGCCAGAGTGCATCTATATCCAGGACGATATCGCCATACTGCATCATTTCCCTAACCGCGGTATTCTTCCCAGACAGCGGACTTCCGTAAACAATATAGACCTGCTTCTTGCCGCCGAAGCGTCGATGCTCTTTGTTATGACAATCAAGGCATATTATTTCGATATGTACAGGATTAAGAGCTATGCTTGGGTCATTAACATTTTCTTCGGTCAGTTCTATTTTGTGATGACCAATCAAATATTTAATATCTTTGACAGTTGTCCCGCACCTTTGGCATTTTCCTTTTGCTGCTATCTTTAAATTAAAAGATAAGTCGAGCCAGGGCTTCCTACAGTAGAAACTATGCAGTATATCCATAATAATCTCCAAGCGTTTGGAAGTTTTTAATCAAAAGTTTTTCAGCTCATCCATCTTCTTCTGATGTTCAAACCTTTCCCTGGATAGCTTCATTTTCTCACTGTTAAGCTGCTTCTTATAATCCAGATCAGGATTCTCGATCTGCTGCTTAATGCTTTCAATCCGGAGCTTCTGTTCTTCGGTGACCATATCCCAGTTCTTATGGAGCATCTCATCATATCGCTTGATCATGTTGGTCAGCTGGGCCATGGCCTGGGACTGAGCCTTTAAAAAAGTCGCCTGTTTATCCCAGGCGTACTGGATTTCGTATTCTATTTCATCATAAGTTAGGATGTTTTCAAAACTAGGTTCATCTCTCGTTCCATTGTTTTTGACATCATATTCCCGTTTTACCCGTTTAACTTCCTTAGTCATATCCTTCTGGTTCTTGACGTGCATGATCTTTTGAGCACGAATAATGGCCGCAAACTTCATGTGGATCTGCATCCAAAGTATATCAATTGGACCCAGGCCTTCAGTCTCTTTCATAATATCCACGGATGCCTTCGGGAAATACTTAGAATACAGGCCGTGGATCGTTCGGTTTTGGTTCTTCTCAGGTGCTCCCCCTTTGTTGCCCACTGCGTTTTGATTTTCAAATGGCGCCCCGACTTTCCCCACTTTATCTTTCCAATTGTCTTTATGGCGCCATGTATTAATGTTATTGATCTTTTCTCCTAACTGGTCTGCAATCTCAGCAGAGCTTAACTTCCCCCCGCTTTCTTTAAAAAGATTGAAGGCTGCTTCCCGGTTAGGACTTTTTTTCCTACCCACTTTACCAACCCCGTTAAAAATAAGATTTATTTTCGTCTTATTCATATATAAAAATCTAAGATTTATCACACGATTTGCGAAATAATTGAGTTGAAACAATTCAGAAGTGACCGCTATTTTTGCCGCCTTTCCCTTCCTTTTTATGGCAATCACAAACAGATTTAAAAAGCAATCGTTAAAACCATGATATTTACTAGGTTTCGACCGCTTTTTATATAGTCTTATGAGTTATCCTTATTTAATATTGTGTTGAACTCATTACATATACTTAAAAGACCGCTACATGAGGCTTATAAAGATAAAGCGTTTTCGGATTATACAACTAATTAATATGGATAACTCAATTAAAAAATTTTAAACTTCTTAATTGCTTCATTAACTTGCTCCTCTTCGATGCCTATGTATCTTAATGTGATGAGCTGGTTGCTATGATTAAAGATCTTCATCAGTGTTACCACGTCTTTAGTCTGGAGATAGAAGTGGTAGCCGAAGGTCTTTCTCATTGAATGCGTCCCAATACTATCGAGGCCAAAATGGTCAGCTGCTTCCTGCAGGATCTTATAGGCCATGCTACGAGTAATTGGTTTATTTCTTCCTTCTCTGCTTTTAATAAGATATTCATCCAGCGGCCGTCCTTCACAATATCTATTTAATGCCCGGGCCAGTATTGGATTTATTTCAAATCGCTTCATTTTGCCGGTTTTCATTTCGCGCAGTTTAATATACGGCCTCTTATATACATCTCTTACTCGCAGCGGCAATATGTCCGATACCCGCAATCCTGAGTAAATGCCCAGCATCCACATGATAAAGTTACGTTCACATTTAGCTTTATAAAATTCTGCAATATCTTGGACCGTCTCTTTATCCCTGATCGGCTGAACAAAATTCATTACTGTTCACTCCTAATAATTACATCCCCAGCCCCCGCCCCGGCAAGTATCATACACCCTGGCCGGGAAGGTTTAGCCAGGATGCAATACCCAGGATGTAGTTTCCCACTTAGCCATGCAAAAAGGCCCTGGCGACCCAGAGCCTATTCCACGTTTTTAGTATATATGTTAGTTACCTATTATGATTCCTTATTTTTTCCCGATTTTTTCCCGATTTTTTCCCGTTTTTTTCCGTATTTTTTCCCGTTTTATTCTTACATGGCCTCCTTTTTCATTTGAACTATAATTTTACTCACGGTTTGGGTGGATATGCCGATGGTTGATGCAATCTGTTTCATGGTGAAGCCATCCACAAACAATCTTTCTATTTGTTCACCGTAAATTTCCCGCATTGTTGGCTTTGTTTTTTTACTACTTTTGCGTTTTCTCCGGCCATTTATTTTACCAGTTGGCGGTTCTATGGTGCTTTTTGCTGCCTGGATAGCATTAAAATATTCTTCTCTTTGCTTTTGTTCTCTATATTTTATAGCTTGCTTTACTTTGTCTTTTTCAACCTGGCGTATTCCACCCCAATAGTCACCGGTGACGATTCCGTCTTTAGTGACATGAATAAGATCCATTAGCGTGCCTCCAATTCAAGATATTCCAGCAAACATTCAACTCCACAACCTATCTGACAATGTTTGTTAAATCTCTTGGATCCAATAAAGTGATGTTTTTCTTCAATCTCAGCCGGGCAATATTTATGCTGATAACACTCTGATGCAATTTGTTCTTTACTCCATCCTTTTGTGTCGTTGAAATCAGCTATTTTTTCCCATACCTTCATGGCTATACCTCTTCAAAAATAGCAACTAGATTAGGTTGACTATTAAAGAGAATTTTTGCTGCTACAAATGCACAAGCAACTATACTCTTTGCTTCGGATATGCTTTGAGCTTTTGTTTTTACAATTATGTTTTTTCGGCTCCGTGGATATCTTTTGAACATTACGGTGTAGTTTTTCATGATCTCGCCTCCTTTAAATTGCCCTGGCTTTTTGCCACAATGCCTGGTCCATGAAGATTCCCAGGGCTTGCTCCGCTTCATCGTCGGGAAGGTACCCAAAGCACCAGGCCAGGACTTTTACAATATCGTTTTTGCGGGTATAGTACGTGTTTTTCTCGATTGCTAATTCCATGCAGATCATTTGCCAGGTCTTCTGCTGCCAGTAAATCATTTCTACCAGCTGCTGCTGATCATGGTCTAACATGGTCCCGATACTGTCTTCAACGATTTCCTGCATGGTTTCCAGGTTTCGGATCTTCTGCTCGATCTTCAGGATGGCGTCACCTTCGATCCGTTCAAGGACGGCACGCTCAACTGGTGATGATACCGAGTAACTTTTCCCTTCCCGGGGTTCGTATCCGGCGATCATAGTCGGCTCCAGCTCCTGACGAATGTTTTCTATCTGCCGTAGAAGTGACTTGATCCTGAGGGGGAAACTTTTGTATGTATAGAGCAGCCGCTCAGTCGCCTTGTACCACTTGTTGCCTTTTTTCACCGTAATCACCGCCTTTTTTCCCATAGATTTGCAGATGCTTGCATATTCCACTCGGCCTTTTCTGTTTTTCCGGATCACAGCAGCCCTTTTCATTGACAGTTTTTGCCGACATTTCGCAGCCCAGGTACTAGCAAAATGCTACTGGCATAGGCTTTTTCCTTCGCAGCATCGCCAAACTAACCACCCCTTTCCGGCGGGATGAATATCGGATATTCGCCCCCAATTATCACAGCAGCTGCAGATTGTGTTTCATTAGGAGCCCTGGCTTTTTTCTTTAATCCGGCCTTCTGCTTTTCCTCGGCCAGGGCTGATATTACCCACTTTTTGATCGCATGATAGTCTGATTTATAAGACCGGCCATTGGCGCCTTTATAGGTGTTTAATATATCGATCAGCCGGGCAGTGTCTTCTTCGCCGCACTCAGCAACCAGTTTTTCATGCTCAGCTTCGGTCATTGTTACGAAGTCAGCAAATTTAATTTTCTGAGAGCGAGGGTTTTTTTTATTTTCGGCATCGCATTCTCGATTCTCGTTTCTCGATTCTCGCTTCTCGGGGACATTTGCTTGCACTTGATTACAATTGATATCAGATGATATCAAGTTATTGTCATAGCTATCATTGTCCGGCGGCTCAGGATATTTAGACTTTTTCGCCCGTTTTTGCTGATGCTTGTCCCAGGTGGTCATATATAGATACTGCTTCCCCTCGACTTCATAGATCCTGAGCAGGTCCTGCTGTCTCAAAGCCTTCAACCAGGTAATAATTTTTTCGATTTTTATAATGTGCGTTTTCAGCGGGAAACATTTAGCCAGTATGATCTGAGGCCTGGCATCCATGCGGCCAAAATCATCACAAACGACCATGAGCCGATAGAAAAAAACTTCTTCCTCCGGAGACAGCTCATTTAAGTTGTCACTGGTAACAATCGATTCTTTTATGATCCGATTCGGCACTTTAACGCCTCCTCTTGCTGTTTTTGGTTTTAAGTAAAGTGCTGGGAGTGGTATGCAATGCTTTGCAAATATGGCCTATTGTCCTGCTGTTGCTTTCATCTGCAAGATAATAAAAAAGTCTCTTTTCTTTGGCATTTAGCATTTCATCAAGGGTTTTATGTTTCATCCCGTAAAACTCCTTATAAATACTCAGCCATTTTATTTATTAGGGTTTTAACCGCATTGGTGTATTTAGCTCTGTTATCCGGTTCAATTTCATCCAGTGTTTGAAGCAAGCTGTTAAAACTGCTGGTCAGTGCATCAAACTGCAGTTTAAACTTCAATTCAGCAGCGCTTTTGTTCTTAGACCGGAGCTTAGCTAGCTCGGCTTCGACTTCCGGCGGAATCACTTCTATAGTCGCCGGCACATCGATCGGCTTCTCGGTCAGCTGTTTTTTCAGCTCATCGATTTCATCGTTTGCGCATTTAAGCATTTCATCGGTCTGTTCTAGTTCCTGTTTCAGGATGCGTATTTCTTTTTCGTTGCCGGCGGCTTGGGCCTGTTCAAGTTCTTTTTCCAAGCGTTCCAATTCCTCACTAAAGTATTTTTTTGCGCCCATTAATGCCGATTGCCCTTTTTCAATCTGATCCTGAAAATATTTCAGGTCATCTTCAGCTTTTTCTTTTTCTTCCCGAGCCTGATCCCGTTCCTTGATCGCCTGCTGCAGTTCCCGGGTCGACATATTCAGAGCATCATTCTCCTCAATGAATTGTTCCCTCTCTTCACCGGGGATGGCCAGGAGAGCAACAGCCTGAGAATAGGACAAACTTCCAAGCGCCTGGCTTTTTGCGCCGGTCTCACCGAAGAGTGCCAGCTGGTTATTTCCGTATTCTTCGAAGATCCGCATCAGATAATTGGCCGAGCTTTTTGAAAACTCCACCTTTTCTTCAAGCCAGGCTCCCCATTCACCATGAGGGACACACATTTTGGCCTCGGTCAGCCGGCGGCCGATCTCGATACTGTTATAAAGCAGCATGGTTTTGGTCTGGTCTTTGATATGGTTTATCTCCGCAGCGATCAATTCCGGGGTCCTTTGTATCTGTAAAGCTGTTTCCAATATGATCCTCTCCCTTCACCGGCTATGCCGGGATCTTAATCTTTGTTTTCTTAGGTGCCGATAATTTTGCCTCAGTAAATGCCTTTAAAAACTTCTCAACTTTTTTATCAGGCGCGCAGTTATTCTTCCCTCTGGACTGAATAATGACATTATTTTTGATTTCAACAGTGAAATAGGGCACATCCGGTGAAGCGTTTTCTCTGATAAATAGCAAGGACATCTTTCCGGAAGCGTACCAATCTGCATAAACACCTACACAATGATTCAGTGCTTTACCTTCGTTGATCAGCTCCTTGATGCTGGCAGCTGCCCTGATGAACAGGCCGTATTTCTGAAATGCATATTTTACGTCGATTTCTTTGGCAATCTGTTTAATTTTTGCATTAAGCAGCTTATTGCCCTTGATTTTGATTTGTTTGATCGTGTTCTGATGAGCTTTATGGAGATCTTTGGGGAATAATACCGACTCTTTAGTAAGATCCAGGTTCAGCCTCCGACAATCTGCAATATAATCCTCATAATCGTGAAATATCATATGATTCGAATAATAACAGGGCCGCTCTCTTGTTTTATCTAGCTCAAGCTGCTTGCCAGAATATCTAATTATTCGTTTAAGCTGGATATTCAACTTCTTCAGCAAAGTAATCACGTGCGGCTGAATGAATGACGAACTAATAAGATCATCAATTTCCTTAAAGCTGTAATTAGAGCCGTCCTTTTTCGATATCTGATATACCCGTAGAGCAAATGGAGTCAGCTCATAACCAGTTTCTTTAATCTCCTTCAGGTCCTTTGATGTCAGCTTAAGAACAGATTGAAGGCTTTTCCCGCGCCAGTTTATTGATGAATAGGTGGGGAACCCAAAAAGCTTGTCATGTACCAAACCTTTAAATCCCAGCTTGGTAAGATATTCAATGCAGGGATACTTGGAATAGAGCCCTAGAAAAACGGCAAAACACTGATTATAACGTGAATATTGATCGATCGTGCAGTGTTCAAAGGGAGTTCCCTTGATGGCTTGCATGACGTTATTTATCGATTCATATTGAAACCTTTTGTTCTGCACATATTGCTGATTAAACATGCTGAAGATCCTCGATCGACGCTCCCAGTTCTTACCATAGTTAAAACTTCCCGCGCAGCTGTAATATCCCCAGCGAGTAAACAGAGCACTTTCGCCTTTTTTGAAAAGATAACGGGCCGTTTCCAGGATCTCTGTTTTTACCTGACGATAATCGCCCCGGTGGTCCCGTACTGCCAGGAATCCCCTGGCTATAACAACCTCCGGATCGATAACTGATTTGGAATAGTACACGAAATAAGCATCGTCAACCATGTAGTTCCTGCCCCGGCCGGCATGATGCACTTCGCAGGTACTTCCGCATTGAGGACAAATTTCATCTTTTTTATGCTTAAGGCCGGCAGTTTTAAATGTCTTGCGGCAGTAAGTACAATATCCGTATTGTTGATTCCCTTCCCTGGTGGTAAAAATGTATCTGCCATGATAAAAAACTTCGTCAAGCGCGAATTTTTCTATTTCCTTGCCAATCCTTTTAGGGAAATGCTTCATAAATTCTTTCAACGCCAGCCCCCCTTACAGAAGATCATCCAGGCTGACTTCAAAGCGTGCCTGTTTTGATGGAGCCGGTACCTGCGCTGGTGCATGGGGAGTTAAGCCGAAATATTTCAGAACGATGGTAAAACCCTCCTGGTCAGTCAATACTGCACAATTTCCGGTCTGCTTCTTTCTTGCTTTATTACGCATGTCCTCTAGGCTGCCGGCAATAGTTTTGCCTTCGGCCAGGATCTTGTCAGCTGCATCCGGATGCGCTGAAAGGTACCCCAGCAGCATATGTCCAACTGCTTGTATGTAACCGTTGCTTTTATTAGCATCCATTTCGTCAGTTATTTTTTTCTCTGCGTTATCGTACATTTTTTTCCTCTCCTTCCGGCGGATCCAATGGATACCCGCGTGTTTCAATGTCCCAGGGGTCTGCTGCTTTCCAGGCCAGGCAGCCGGCCATGTCATTTTTGTATCTGACTTTCTTATTAAGTTTGCAGGTAGGATCTTTTCCCCTTGCTTTCAGGCGTTCCCGGAAGTCGTCACCGCCTTCCGGATTCCATCGTGCACAGGTCCCGCATATCCGCGGCAGATGATCGTAACTCAATTACTTCGCCTCCTTTGGATATTGGTCCCACACCTGGCCATCAAGCAGACGGCCTGAGCGTTTTTTGCCGACACCAAGAGGGACATCAGCTATTCCTATTCCATTACCGTAATCTTCAATTTCACGGTATGTACTATCCGGCATCTGACTTGGTCTTACCCACTCTCCCCAGCTCTTAAAAAAGAACGGTGTTCCTGCTTCTTGACACTGGTCACTCAGACTTCTTACCCAATTAGGGTGCATCGGTCTGGCCTTCGGGCCTGTTTCGCCGCCGCAGATAACCCAATCAAGGGTGGGATTATCGTCGCAGATCATACATCTGCATTTTGCATAATCGCGAGAAATATATTTAGTTATATCCCCAGGCCCCAACATTGGCTCCACGCTCACAAATCTTTTTGCCGCAGGTATTTCAAGCAGTATCGGTATGCGTTCATCGGCTCGTTGCTGGTTTTCAGCCGTAACACCAAGCCAGAGGTTATCCCGCTTCCCGTAAACGGTTATATCGAAAAAATTCATCATTCTCTTCGGTCGTTTGGTTAAAATTAAAAAAGTATGATGTTCGGCAACCGCCATTACATCAAAAACTCGACATAGAAATCCATCATCAACATCCTCATGAAATAAATCCCCCATTGAACATACAAACACCATGCTAGGCTTTTTCCAGCGCAGGGGCTCGTCTAGCTTATCGGGATGAAAAGTTACCTTGAAAGGCTCATCCTTATCGTATCCGCACCTACCAGCCAGTCTCTTACTCATCCTCTCAGCATAGCAATATTGGCAGCCTTCACTTATTTTGGTGCAACCTGTGACTGGATTCCATGTTTTGTCCGTCCATTCAATCTTGGTATCAGCCATTACACAGCCACCTCCAATCCTCTGACCGCATCCTCTTTGCCCGGGTCTATCTGGCGGCCTGATATGATCCCCTTTGGTGTCCAGATACGGGTGTCGCCACAAATATAAGGGTCGATGGATATTTCAAAAGGAGCTTCATCAAAATTCCATAGTTGCTGCGCCCCTTTAGTGGGTATCGGCTTCGCCAGTATCGCCATATTGGTAAATTCCCAAGCAAAACGGCCGGGGGTAAAATCGCCAAAATAAAGTTCGTTGCCCTCGATTATTTGTCCGTTCACTAATGCTGCGGATAACATTTCACCATGCGTCTTTACTCTGTATGTTATTTCAAGGCAGTTTACCAAATTTGCTACTGCGACAACGGCTCCATAAGGCAATTTGTTGAAGCTGTATATATCAGGTAAACCAAGCGCATCTGCGAAAGGATAAAGTTCCCTGTCTAAGTAAGAGTCTGTATTAAAAGGCTTTTGCGCCGCATGTATCGCTATCGGTCCTCTGTACTTTGTCTCCCATGATCGAGTCTCATATTTCTTGGCTCCACGGGCGAGTAATGATGCCCACGGTTGCCATGTAGTAATAGCTTTCATAGTTATCCTCCCCTCATAATTGGAGCCAGCCGGGGGAAATGATCCCCCGCTTACCCCTGACCTATGCTCGGTCAGAGTCGGTCCCACCACTGGCAAAGATTACTGATACTGGTGTCTCCCCCATCCGACCCACCAGATAACTGCACCGATGCTGATCAGCGGCGGCAGCCAGAAGATCCGCTCATGAAAACAAAGCATGGCTATAAATAAACTGATACAAATGATGCCCGTGAAAATTCCTATTCTGTCCATGGCTGCCTCCATGCGCTTTAACTGTGCTTCCTCCCGGGCGATTTCTTCCGCCCGGTACCGGTTCCAATAAGATTGGGGTGCAAAGAGCTGCAGCCGGCGCTGTCTTCTTTTTCGGGCTATAAAGTCTCTTTTAACCTGGTCTGGATCGTGGAATGCTGTGTTCATGCTCTCCCCTCCAATCCGCGCCATCGCCAGCAATATTCTTTTGTCTCTCTCCACTGGGGAGAGCAATGTTCGGTGGGCCAATTTTCCTCGGTTCCACGCAGATCATGTATGCAGAAGGCACAAGAGTTTATGCCTTCGCAAACACTTTTTAAATCCTCCACCGCCGCATCCCGCTCTGCCTTAACTTGTTCTAGCTCAGCGCGTAGCTTTGACATGGGATGTTCCGGACATTTTTCGATATGCTCTTTAAGGACATCAGCCATGCTTGCGGGCACTTTATCATTAGGCCCATATCTGTGTCCACAGTAAACGCAGTTCACATACATACCAGATTGCAAATCATTTACCCATTTTTGGTACCGCTCCAGTTCCTTGCGAAGCTGGGCGTTTTCGGAATCAACGGGGCGGCGGTTCCATTCTTCAATAGCAACTTGCTTGCCTTTGCACCCACCGTAATGTGCGTGATTAAGTGGAGTGAAACCACACTTAGTGCACCAAATGCCGCCACTTCCGTCGTCACGCGCCGTTAACATGGCTTCTCCTCCGCAAAACGGACAGGGTTTAAGAATCTCCATTATCTCCCCTCCTTACGGTACTAAAATAACAATCGTTCCCTCTTCCCAGGTGTCCTTTGCCCAAGTCCTTAAATCGTTTTTAAACGAAAGGAAACAACTTCTGTCTCTGACATGGGAAAAATCTTTATAGTTGATTGCAACAGGCAGTTGATCAGGAAAAACAAAAACTAAACAGCTGGACCGAACATTATCCTTAAGGTATGTAAGGAATTCATCTAAGGAAATGAGTATTTCGCATTCTATCGGTTCAATCATTTGCATCCTCCTTTTGACCAGGAAGCTCTCTGTAATAGGCGAAAAACTTAATGCCATCAACGGTCGTAAATTTCTTATAGGGGAAACTGACATGATCAAGGCTCATCACAATGTATTCATCGGGGAAATTTTTCTCAAAAATCTCTTCTGTAACAAGCACAGAGCCTTCTTGGGGGTCAATCCTGATAATGCCCTGTCTGTATAAATCTAAAAGCCTTGTGCTGATTTGTTTAATCTCCGATACAAGTTCCGGAGTTAATATAGTCGTCTCTTCCATTTAGCTAGCTCCTTTCCGCTTTATATAGGGGGGAGCCGCCCGGCCGTGCATATCGCCGAGGAGGGGGCACTTGCGCACCGGGCAGCGAATATGTATAATTAATTAATACTTCCATTTGGCCGCTTAAGCGGTCTTTCTTTTCTTTATAGCTCTTTCTTTCACTCTTTTCTTACCGGCGGCTCTCCTGTTTGCTCTGGCCAACTGCCGGCGTTGTTTACGGCCTGGATTCTTCTTCAACCGATCTCCACCTCCATTCTCAGGAAATGATTGATAAAATAGACCTGCCCCTTACCGGTCACTTTCGGTGTCTTGGTGATGCGGATACTGCCGTCCGGATTGCTCAATGTCGTTTCCTTGATTTCAAATAAACTCATATCCATGGATCTTTGCGTCGGCATGTTGCGGCTGGCACCCGACTTGATCAAATACCCGTTCTGGCGCAGATACATAAACAGCCTGTTCTGACCAATATCATATCCGTTCTGCCTCAGTATCTTTGCCAGATCCCCTATAAGAATGCTAGATTTTGACGCGGTAACCGCATCAGCAAAAATAGTCTTAGGCTTGTCCAGCTCAATCCGGTTCTGCAGATCTAATATTTTCCGATTCGCCATCTGCAGCGCCCTGGCCATGACCGCCTCCGGGCTATTCCATTTCTTTTCAAGGTCGATGAAATACAGCCTAGCCAGCTTTCCCTTTTCGGTCCGCTGCAGCATAGATATCTCTTTGGCCATGTCGATAGTGAGCTGGTGATCCTGGGCAGGGCGGCCTCCGGTACTTTCGTTCAAAAATGACCGAAAGTCTACGCCTTCTGTAAAGCCGTATTCACACATTCTGGGAAACCAATGCCTATATTCAGTGTCTACCACCAAAAATGAATGCAAATCTCTGCCTAAAACAGTCGGCCGATCATTGTTGTATGTAACCTTGATGAGCTCGTTCATATGTACCTCCCCTCCTTTACGATCACATTCTCGATAGCTTCTGTAGCAATAATCAGCAGCTGACGAATTTTGACTGTCTGAAAATAACTAGCACCTTCCAGATAATTCAGTTGTTCAAATAAGTCTCCCAGCCCGTCCTCAATCTCCAAAAGTGTCAGACAATCATCTATTGTCAACGATCTCACCTCCCGTAATTTATTGACTGTCCCACTGAGCCACTAACTTCTCAATTGCCGCCATTGGTACGATTTTGCGGCGTTCCCCCATAGCTATAGTGGGTATTTCACCAGAAGCGGCCAGTTTATAGGCTAACGATTTGCTTATGCCCAGCAACCTGGCTGCTTCTGACAGGCCTACAGCTAAAGGCGGAGCTTGAGCAGATTTGTTTAAGGGAGTTTGCATCAAAAATCACCTTCTTTCCTTGTGCCTCCCCTCTTTTTTAGGCAGTTTCGTAAAACCTTGTCCATTCAAACTTGAGAACAACAGCTATTTTTTTTGCCACATCGGGTCTTGGTGTCCGCTTACCCTTTTCTATCCAGCTGTAAAAGTTTTGGCTTATTCCTGCAGCTTCAGCTATTTCTAATTGCGACCTTTTATCTCTTAATTCGATTAGCCAAGTGCGTTCCTGCATGTTATATCTCACCTCAATTTGTATATTTATCTCTATATGAGGTAATAATAAATCGTAAAACAAATTTTGTCAACTCATTTTGAGATATTTTGTTGAAAGTATTTAATTCTATCTCTTAAAGTGATATATATAGATTAATAAGGGGGAGTCAAAGTGAGATTAAAAGAGTTGCGTAAAAAGGCAGAGCTAACCCAGCGAGAATTAGCTGGGTTATTAGGTGTTGCTCAGAATACTATTAGTCAATGGGAACTCGGAGAGCGTGAACCTGACAATGATACACTTAAATCTCTGGCAAAATTTTTCGGCGTATCTACTGACTATCTCTTAAATGACAACAATTTAGCATCTGATGATACTAAACAGCATGTAAATGATGAAGAAGCATTAGAATTTTTGGAAGAGCTGCATAAGCGGCCAGAAATGAAAGCACTGTTCCAAGTGGGCAGGAAAGCAACGAAGCAAGATATTGAGACAGCTATTACTATCATCGAAGCACTTAAAAAGAAAGGAAGTGATAGTGATTAAACCTGATGAAATTTTTTTGAGATATGTAGCCTTACCGGCAACTATCAGGGGACTAACCGTTCAAGATGAAGAAGGAAAATACAACATTTATCTCAACTCTCGATTTACTCATGAATCACACACCAAAACGCTCCAACACGAACTTGAACACATCGAAGGCAACGATTTTTCAAAGGCATTACATATAAAAGATATTGAGAAATAAAAAGGGGGGTTTATAATGCGTTTCATAAAACTATTGTTTGGCATCCCGCAATCCCAGCCGGTCAGTAAAAATCTAATGAACGTGTCTGCTGCTGATATTAACAAAGTTACTGAGGCACCGCCAGTGCCTGAACGGGAAGAATTGCTTGAAGTAACACCTAAAGTTTTACCGCAAGAGCTTAACGGGTTTCCTCTGGCTTATAACTATGCAAATATAAAGGTATGTATAATCAGAGATAATAAGCCCGATTACGATAAACTTAAACCCTATATGCCTATTTGTTTTATACCGGAGCCTTCAAATCCTTATGATCCCAAAGCTGTTATAGTAAAAACCGGTGATACTAATATAGGCTATTTATATAGAGGCAGTATGCAGGATATGGTCCTCGATTTTCTGAGAAGGGGCGATCCTATTCAATCTTTTATTTCTGATATTGATAAATCGACTGATACGGTTCAATTTTCAATCGGTTTTTATAAAGAGAAAAGAGAACAAAGTGAATATAGCAAGCTAATTTCGTCTGGAGAACCTTATAAAGTTTTCAAATTAACCGGCAATCGCAAAGAAGACATGCAGGATACACTATCCTACTGTGATGAAGAAGAGGAAGTTGAATATGAGTTTGACTATGACAAAGAAAAGTATGTTGCTATATGCGGTGGTGAAATAGGTTATTTCCCTAAATCGGCAGAAAAATATCTGGAAAATGAACACCCGGCTTTTATAGAGCTCTTGGAAGAAGATGACGATGATAAATATGTTGTTAAAGTTGCAATTTTTTTTGAATCGGAATGAGGTGATATCTATGCCGCGAAAGAAAAAGTCCCGAGGCCGCCGGGTTAACGGCGAAGGATCATTGTACCAGCTCAGCGATGGCCGCTGGTGCTATGCGATCACTTTTCGGGGAGAGACAAAGCCCAGGTATTTTACTGCAAAGGATGCTGAGGAAGCTGTCCGGAAAAAAGATGAAGCCCTGGCCACACTGACCCAGAACGGCTTTCTTCCCAAAAAGAATAAACTGACTGTCAGTGAATGGATGGATTTCTGGATGAATAATTATAAGGTGTCCGATCTTGAGGAAACCGGCTGGGAATCCTATGAAAATGAAATTGAATTAAGGATCAAGCCTCATATAGGTAGTATTCTGCTCCCAGACTTAAGACCTCTGGATGTGCAGCAATGGGTTAATAAACTTAGTAAAAGCGGCCGCAGGGACGGAAAGGGCGGCCTCGCTCCTAAAACAGTAGCTCGTTCCTACGGAATATTGCGCCAGGCATTGGATAAAGCAGTAGAACAAGAATTAATAATCTCCAATCCAGCCGCAAAGAAATTGATCAACCTGCCTAAGATCCCAAAGCCAAAAATTAAGCATATGACTGTTGATGATGCGGCAGCGTTCCTTGAGGCTATTAAAGATGACTATATGTATCCGGCGATTGTCACTGACTTAATGATAGGATTGCGGCGCGGCGAACTGCTGGGGGTGAAATGGAAGGATTTTGACCTTAATAAAAAGGGCACTGTTATAGTTAGGCGCCAGTTGATCCGTAAGACATCGGGAGAATGCAAACTTGTTGAACGGGTTAAAACTGACACTGGCTACCGGGAACTGCAGTTACCCCCGGAGTTGATCGCTATATTAAAAAAGCATAAACAGCAGCAATGGGAGCAAAAACAAAAGCTCACAGGGATTACGGAAAAACCAACAGATTCAAAAGTAGTAGCAATTAAATCAAGGAAGGATCCCCAGGGTGAAGACTTGGTGTTTTGCTGGCCGGATGGCAGATGGTATTCACCAGATCATTTATACCGGCACCTGCAGCGACTGCTGAAAAAGCATGGTTTCGAAAAACTAACTGTTCACGGCTTACGCCACACTTATGCAACCTCTGCAGTAGCCTTGGGGACAGACTTATCAGTTGTAAGTAATAATATGGGGCATTCCGTCATTGCCACGACTACCATTTACCTGCATTCAGATCGTGAAAGGGAAAAAGCTGCAGCTGCTAAAATGGGAAATGCGCTGCTCAAAAAACCAAAGCGGTACACAATTACTAACAGAATTACTAACAAACCAAAAAATATGGTCAGAAAAGCAAAAGAGGCGGGAAGATGAAATCCCGCCTTTTCGGTCTTTGGAGATGGTCGGAGTGACTGGATTTGAACCAGCGGCCTCTACGTCCCCAACGTAGCGCTCATACCAAACTGAGCTACACCCCGACGCAATGAATATTGTATATCACCAGATTATTTTAGTCAAGATAAGCTTTCTTATACCCCGGGGTTATT
>JAAZFJ010000083.1 GCA_012511795.1 Syntrophomonadaceae bacterium | reverse complement strand
TGTCAGCACTGGCCTTATATAAAAAAGGGTGGATCAAAAAAGAAGATGTGGAATAAATGTTAGGAGGGATAATATGCTACATGCAAAAACTGGGATAAAATTTGACCTGAACAAGGCAGCAGAACATCTGGCATCAGCCATCAGATTCAAGACAGTATCTTATCCGGATAATTCGCTGATTGATTTTGCACAGTATAATGGTTTCCTGCAGTTTCTGACTGAAGCTTACCCCGAAATCCACCGGGTTTGTGAAATAACAATGATCAACAATTACAGCCCCATGTTCAGGTGGCAGGGAAGTGATGGAAAAGGGCTGAAACCAATTTTATTGCTGGGCCATTATGATGTAGTCCCGGCTATTGAAGATGATGGGGTATGGCTGGAACCGCCCTTTTCCGGAGTAATAAAGGGAAATTACATCTGGGGGCGGGGTGCTATCGATAATAAAGGTCAGGTCATTGCCATACTGGAAGCTATCGAACATTTGATAGAAAGCGGCTTTCAACCGGAACGTGATATATACATTACCCTGGGCTTTGATGAGGAGATCGGCGGCAGTATGGGGGCAGTGAAGACCGCAGCCTATTTTAAAGAAAAAAATATCGAATTTGATTGTGTGCTCGATGAAGGCGGCTGTATCGTGACTGATATTATGGATGGCCTTAAAGTACCGGCAGCATTGATCGGTATAGCTGAAAAGGCCACTGCCAATTTCAAGATAAGCGTAAGCGGGCAAGGAGGACACTCTTCTATGCCCCCGGCGAATACAGCTATTGGGACTCTGGCAAAAATCATTTCCAATCTGGAAAACCATCCGATGCCGGCAAGGCTCATCATGCCAGTCAGGGAAATGTTTAAAAAAATGGCTCCCTACATGGAAAACAATAAGCTGGTATTAAAAAGCATTGATAAACTCTTTCCGGCTGTCAGTTCTGTATTAAGTAAAAATCCTGCTACCAATTCCATGATCAGGACCACTTTTGCAGCCACCATGATCGGAGGGGGATATGCACCAAATGTCCTGCCGCCGGAAGCCTGGGCGATAGTAAATGCCCGGGTATTACAAGGGGACAGTATTAATGGAGTAATGGAACATATTCGCAAAGTGAACCCGGGTATCGAATTCACCCTGGAAAAGCTGATGGGAGAAGACCCGGGCAATATCTCACCCATCGATTCTCCGGCCTATAAGACCATAGAAAAGATCCTGGGGGAAATGTTTCCTGAGGTTCTAGTGCTGCCCTATTTGATGGCCGGAGCCACCGATTCAAGAAATTATGCCGGTGTGAGCAAGGGTATTTATCGCTTTGCTGCTATGGTCTTGAATAAGGAACTTTATGCTACTATCCATTCGGAAAATGAAAGGCTGTCATTTGATAACCTGGCAAGTATGATGGAGTTTTATTATAAATTGATAACCATGTTTGAATGATTTTCTGAGACAGGGCAGATTTTTGATTGTCTGTTCATGTGCTGACAATCAAGAAAGATGCTGACTTTACCGGTTTATTAAGTGACCAGGAATTTTTCATTTTTTCATATAAGGGGGATCAACATGGCAATTAAAACCGGCCGTACGGATGAAAAAGCAGAGATCCTGATCGATCGGGAAAAATGTACTAACTGTGGGATATGTGCTGAAGTATGCAAAGGCGCTCCCCTGTTCATGGAAGAAGGTAAACTGGTTATTGACCAAAGCAGCGTATTTGGCTGTATTGGCTGCGGGCACTGCATGTGTGTCTGCCCCCAGGAATGTATCACCATCAGCGGGCGGGATATGAGCGCAGACGATGTAATATCTTTGCCTGCTAAAGAAAACCGGGCTGATTATGAAAGGTTATATTCACTTATGTCAGCCCGCCGCAGTATCAGGGATTTTAAAGACAGGGAAGTAGAACCTGAATTGATCCAGCGGATCATTGAAGCAGTAACAACTGCTCCTATGGGACTGCCCCCCAGTGATGTGGAAATACTGGTGCTGGATTCACGGCAGAAGGTGCGGGAATTTACTGAGGATCTAATGAAAATGGTGAAAAAATCCAGGTGGATGTTTTCACCACTGGTAAATATAATAATGAGGCCTTTTTTCGGCAGGGAATATTTCGAATCGGTTGAGACTTTTATACGCCCGGCAATAGATATTTTTCTGGAGGGAAAGGCCCAAGGGCATGATTACTTGTTATATGGTGCACCTCTGGCCATGTATTTTCACAGTTCACCCTATGCTGATCCGGCCGATTCTTTGGTTGCTGCCACCTATGCCATGCTGGCGGCTGAGTCTTTAGGATTGGGAAGCTGTATGATCGGTACCCCAGCTTACTTTATCAAATATAGTAAAAAGATCAAACAGAAATATGATCTCCCCCTTAAAAACCAGCCCGGGATCGTGGTCATCTTTGGCTACCCGCGCATCAAATATAGAAAGGCACTTAAGAGACGTTTAGCAAAAGTAACTTACGTATAACCAGTTAACACCTGCCGTTTGTATTGACGATAGCAGAATGCATCGGCATATTTTTTATCACACAGTACAGCCAGTCTTTGCCTTCATTATCTGGAGCTGTATTGTTGATGAGAAAAGAATTAATTTTTCGCACCTTTTACAGTTTCCTTATACTGGTTGAACTGCTCCTGGATTTCTTTATGACCGGCAAAAAAATCGTTTAAAATTTTTAAATTCTCCACGGTACTGGCATTAATGTTATGCTCGATCAATTCTGTCTGCAGGAGTACATCTTCACCACAGCCCAGGAACCTTAGAAAATCCTCTACTATACTGTGACGTTCCAGCAAAAACTTCCCAATTTCCTTGCCTTCATCACTCAAAATAATGATTCCGTATTTTTCATAATTCAACAGCCCCAGCTCTCCCAGCTTTTGTACCATTTTTGATGCAGATGAAGCCTTCACATTCAATAATTCAGCCAGTTTGTTGATGCGAAGGAAGCCCTCCAGCAAGCTATTCCTGCAAATCATTTCCAGGTAATCTTCCATGGCTGGCGTCATCATTTTCTTATTTTGTTCAAGCAGCTGATATCCGCGTACAGTGCGAAATTCATTATTATCCATGTGATCACGTCCTTCATGCTTAAACACTATTTGTTCCATTATATGCGTAACATTTTGGTTCTATTTTACATAAGTTAGGGAAGGGAAAAAGTCTTGCACTCCACTAACAAATAAAACCGCAAAAGTAATCCGAATAGGAGGTTTTTATTTTATGAATGAGAAATATATTCCCCTTAATTTTTTGCCCCTGGGAAAAAAGGCCAAGGTAAAGGCACTCCATTTTGAAGGTGCTATTCGCAGAAGAATGCTGGATTTAGGACTTATCTCTGATACAGAAGTAGAAGCATTGCAGAAGAGTCCGTCAGGAGACCCGGTTGCATACCATATCAGAGGTGCTGTAATTGCTCTGCGTTCTGAAGAAGCATCAAGAATATTGGTTGAAGCACTTTAAATAATATCATTCAGCCATGGATGGGCATTGGTTCGTCCGTGGCTTAAATATTCCTTAGCAAAAATATTTACTATATTAAGGAGGTCTGCCTTTTATGGGCCTAACCAGCCATTCAACAGGGGCAGGGGTACTTACGCGGGAACTGAAGATCATTGGTTCAAAACCTGATGAAAAAGTAATTGCTCTGGCCGGTAATCCCAATGTGGGAAAAAGTACGGTATTTAACAGCCTCACAGGCATGAACCAGCATACCGGCAATTGGCCGGGAAAGACTGTTGTAAATGCACAGGGGAAGTACAGATATAAAGATAAGAATTTTATCCTGGTAGACATCCCGGGGACTTATTCGATCATGGCCAACTCCGTGGAAGAAGAGGTGGCAAGAGATTTTATCTGCTTCGGCGGTCCTGATGTAACTGTAATCGTGACAGATGCCACCTGTCTGGGAAGAAATCTTAATCTGGTACTGCAAGTACTGGAGATTACATCTGATGTTGTGGTTTGTGTAAACCTCCTGGATGAAGCGAAAAGAAAAAAAATTACCGTAAATCTGGAGGAGCTATCAAGGCATCTCGGTGTACCTGTGATTGGTACCAGTGCAAGCAAGGGAAAAGGCCTGAATGATTTGATGGATGCTGTCTTTGATGTGGCAAATAAAAACACAGCGGTCTCTCCTCTGAAAATCAAATATGATTGGCCTGTTGAAAAAGCCATAAATATTGTGGAGCCTCATGTAAAAGCACTGCTTGAAAATCAATTCGACAGCCGCTGGGTTGCTTTAAGACTTCTGGAAGGGGATACAGTACTTTTAAAATCTCTGCAAAAGCACCTTAAGATGGATTTGCTGCAGGATTTTATGATGGTAAGAAAAGTAAGTGAAGCACGAGAAATACTACGTAAAGCAGGATTAGACCAAGATAGTCTAAGAGATAACATTGTATCTCATATTGTATATATGACAGATAAAATTTGCAGCGCAGCAGTTACTTATAATAATGAGAAGTATGATCTTACAGACCGTAAAATTGACAGTGTCCTTACCTCCGGAATATTCGGGATCCCTATTATGATAGGCCTGCTTGGTGTTATTTTCTGGTTGACCATCACCGGAGCTAATTATCCTTCCAACTGGCTTGCCGCCTTTCTTTTCTGGATTCAAGATCATTTAACAGCATTATTTATACGGGCAGGCATAGCTTCCTGGGTCCACGGGGTATTAGTGCTGGGAATCTACCGTACATTGGCATGGGTGGTATCAGTGATGCTGCCTCCTATGGCTATCTTCTTTCCTCTGTTTACACTGCTGGAAGATCTGGGGTATCTGCCCCGGGTGGCTTTCAACCTTGACAACTATTTTAAAAAAGCATGTGCTCATGGAAAGCAGGCTCTGACCATGTGCATGGGCTTTGGCTGTAATGCTGCCGGTGTGATCGGCTGCAGAATTATTGACTCCCCCAGAGAAAGGGTGATTGCCACCATCACTAACAGCTTTGTACCTTGCAACGGACGTTTCCCAACCCTGATCGCGATCATTACCATGTTTTTTGCCGGGGTGGTTTCCGGTCCGTTTCAATCGGTGGTCTCTACATTATTACTGACCAGTGTGATCGTTTTTGGGATCGTGATGACCTTTTTTATATCAAAGGTTCTTTCTAAAACCATTTTAAAAGGGCTTCCTTCCTCTTTTACCCTGGAACTTCCGCCCTATCGTAAGCCCCAAATCGGAAGAGTTATCATCAGATCTGTAGTGGACAGGACCTTGTTTGTGCTGGGCCGTGCGGTTATGATTGCTGCACCTGCCGGGCTGGTCATATGGGTCATGGCCAATATCAATGCTGACGGCGTATCTTTGCTAGCCTACTGTGCAGGTTTCCTGGACCCTTTTGCCAGGCTGCTGGGAATGGACGGCTATATTATCATGGCTTTCATACTTGGTTTCCCGGCTAATGAAATAGTGGTCCCCATTATCATCATGAGTTATATAACCACCGGAAACATCGTGGAACTGGCCAGCCTGGACCAGCTTAGACAACTCCTTGTTTCCCATGGCTGGACCTGGCTGACAGCTGTATGCGTAATGTTGTTTTCGCTGATGCACTGGCCTTGCGGAACTACCTGCTGGACAATAAAAAAAGAATTGCAGAGCTGGAAATGGGCCGTTATTTCATTCCTTATCCCCACGATCACAGGGATGAT
>JAAZFJ010000082.1 GCA_012511795.1 Syntrophomonadaceae bacterium | reverse complement strand
TTTTGGTTTCCTTAATGCAAGGCCTGATGGTAGATTTAATCCTTCTCGTAGTCAGACGTCATAATTTGGCAAGTTACATATTGGCTGGAGGTGTAGCGGCAGCTTCCAATGTTTTTGTTTTCCAACTGCTCTACTTTTCAAATGCGCCTATTACCTATTTATTATTTATAAGTCTTATAGCGTTTGTTTCCGGTGTCCTTCTGGCAGGCAGTCTGGGGCACAGCGTACTGGAAATAGTGATGCAAGCCAGGCCTTTCCATATTACTGATACTTCGGATTCAGAGATGGATGCCTCGTCATCAACAGTTCATAAGGAAAAAAAGGCTTTTACATTCAGAATCGCCGTGACCGGATTATTAGTAGGGTTATTATCAATAGGGGCAGTATATTATTATGCAGCCGTATTTGAGCCTCCCTGGGCAGGCCCGCGCTGTCAGGTGGAAGGGTCAGTTGAAAACCCACTATCTTTCCAGCTATCCCATTTTAATGAGTACGAAACAACCATTGCGGCTGAGTTGAAGGGAAAGATCAGCTATGTTCCTTCCCAGGAGTATACTGGAATTCCCGTACAGGTTATTATTAAGGAGGCATCGCCTCAGGAAGGCGCTGAAAAGCTTCATGTTATAGCCAGTGATGGCTATGAGGTAGAATTTGATCTGGAAGAAGTCCTTCATGACGACCAGATGTTATTGATTCAGGAAGATGATATGCTGCGTTTGATCGCAGGCAATCATGGCGGGGAATATTGGGTCAAGCAAGTAAGCAAAATGGTCGTTCAATAATTTTATTTATTTACAAGAAAGGGACTATTATGGCTGAACCGGTGGCAGATATTAACGGATTATCTTTTACTTACAGCGGGTCTGCGTATCCGGCCCTGGAAAACATTAACCTGCAGATCTACCCAGGTCAGTTTTTAACGGTAACAGGTCCCAGCGGCTGCGGCAAATCCACTTTGGCCTTATGTCTGGCTGGTTTTATTCCTCATGCTTATGCCGGGAAAATGGAAGGCTCGGTCTGCATACAGGGGAAAAATACCAGAGATTATCCTGCCGGCGGACTTTCCGGGATCGTCGGTCTGGTGCAGCAGGACCCGGAAGCGCAGCTTTGTACGCTTACAGTATGTGATGAAGTAGCTTTTGGTCCGGAAAATCTATGTATACCTGCGGAGGAAATACAGGAACGAGTGTACTCTTCTTTAAAAGCTGTGGGAGCACTTGAGTTAATAGACAGGCAGGTTCATACACTTTCCGGAGGTGAAAAACAAAGGGTGGCAATTGCCTCAGTCCTGGCAATGAATCCTGCACTGCTTATTCTGGACGAACCCACAGCCAATCTTGATCCCTCTTGTACCAAGGAAGTACTGGAAACATTAAACAGGTTAAAGAAAAAGCATGATGTGGCGATCATGGTCATTGAACATCGCCTGGAAAGGCTTTTGCCTATCTCTGATCGGTTTCTGCTGATGGCGAACGGAAAGATTGCAGAAGAAAGCGCTTCTCCGGAACCATACAAAAGATACATTACATCCAATCATGTGCTTTTAAATAACGAACCTGAGACACAAGGAAAAAACCCTACAGATTATATGAAAGTGGCAGAAGGATCTCCGCTCTTATTAGTGAAAAACCTGAAAGCCGGTTATGAAGGAAGAGATGTTATCTCAGATGTAAGCTTCTGCGCTTTTCCGGGTGAAACAATTGCAGTCATGGGGAGCAATGGCAGCGGCAAGACCACCCTTTTGATGGCTTTACTGGGAGTATTAAAACAAAAAGAGGGGATCATTTTTCTGCATGGAAAAGATATAGTCAAACAGAAAGTAACACGTCGAGCCAGGGACATGGGACTTACCTTCCAAAATCCCAATCATCAGATTTTCGAAAATACTGTTTTCAAAGAAGCGAAAATGGCTTCACGATTTTTATCGGATAAGAATTACGCTGAGATTGAATTTGAAGTGAGTCAATTGTTACAGGATTTTGAACTGCAACAATATAGTGATAAGAATCCTTTTTCCTTGAGCCTGGGGGAGAAAAAAAGGCTAAACCTGATTTCAGTTTTGGCTTATTCACCCAGGATCTTAATTCTAGATGAGCCTATTGTTGGCCAAGATAGCGGCCGGCTTACTCTTCTTGTCGATGCTTTACAAAAACACCGTGAAGAGGGTGGAATAACCTTGATGGTATGCCATGAGCCTGATGTGGTTGCTGCTTGCTGTCAAAGGGTCCTTTTTTTCTCAGAAGGAAAGCTGATCATTGATGCGCCGGTAAAAGAAGCATGGGAGACTCTGGCGCAATTGGGAATGAACGAATATTTGCCCTCAGCATATGAAACGGATGTGAACGGGAAGGTACAACGATGAGCTTTTTTCAGAACACAATTTATAATAAAGCTTTATCAGC
>JAAZFJ010000081.1 GCA_012511795.1 Syntrophomonadaceae bacterium | reverse complement strand
AATTCCTTTTCTACATTTGCCTGTAATTTGTCTGCAGCCTTTTTTCTAGCAGCTGTTAAACAGGATGCAAGTGAATTATATTCCCTTTCCAGTTGAGCGATCTCCTGTTCATATTCTTCTCGGACCTGGCCCACATTATTGAATTTTTGCAGTTCAAGGCGGGCATTGCTTAAATAATACAAAACTTCTTTTATATCTTTTCCGTATTTTGCTTTCAATCTGTTGATGATATGCAATCTATCCTCAATTTCTTCTAGTTTCCCCGGTTCAAAGTCAAGTGAATCCCGGTAGGTCATAATTTCGCGGGCTAAGTCTTGCACGTTATAATACATATCTTCAAAATTGCTTTGGATGGAAGCAAAAAAGTTATCATCCTGATTTTTTTTAATTATATCAACGGTTTGTCCAAGTAAATCAAATATGTTGAGGGCCTCATCAGAATATAATATTTGCACTAAATGAGCGGCATCCTCTGCAAGTTTATTAGCATTTTTTACCCGGTTTCTAAGAGCCAGCAATTCTTCTTCTTCATCAGGCACCAGATTCACCTTTTCAATTTCATTGATTTGAAAATTCAATAAATCTACTTGCTGCAGCCGGGCCTGTTCATTTTCATTAAGCAATTTTAACTGTTGCTGCTTCTTCTGCCAGTTATTGAAAATTGCAGTTATTTTTTCGGTTATATTTCCATCTTCAATAAACTGATCTACGTAATGAATAAACATAGCGGGACGTAATATATTAAGGTGGTCATGCTGGAGATGCATATCGATCAAATGAGGTGATAACTCCTTAAGCAAGGATAGGGGAACATTGTGTCCGTTTATTCTGGCCGCATTACGCCTGCCTGGGCTGATTTCCCGACAGATTATCAAACTGTTTTCATCATCTTCTTCAAGTAAATTTTTTTCCGATAAAAAAGCCTGTGCATCAGGATTATTCTCCAGTGAAAACACAGCTTCTACAATTGCTTTCTGCTTTTCATCCCTGATAAAATCATTATTTATCCTGCCTCCGACTATTAATCCCAGAGCGTCGATTATAATAGATTTCCCAGCCCCTGTTTCACCAGTCAGAGCATTTAATCCTTGGTAAAATTCCATGCGCAGTTCATCTATCAGCACAAAATTTTTTATGTATATTTCTTGCAGCATGCTTTCCCAGGCCAAGTTTATTAAACCGCCTGTACCCCCTCTCTGCTTTGATTTAAACAAAATTGATTTAGCTAGCCCGAAATCGGCAAAATATATTTTACAGACAGGTTGCATGAGAACTTATATTATCTTTTTAGAAATTCATTGAACTCTTTCAATACATTTTTAACCATATTTTTTTGTTTAACAACTGTTAAAATGGTATCATCACCGGCTACCGTTCCGATTATCTGTTCGTTTCCCATGGCATCAATCAGTGATGCAACTGATTGGGCCGCTCCCGGCAATGTTTTCAGAACTATAATGTTTTCACTGAATTCTATAGAAGCAACCAAATCCTGGAACATTCTTTTGCGCCGCTCATTGAAGCCTTTGGTAGGATGAATACCTGATAATGCATAATGATAACCTTCATTATCAGGTATTCTATGAAGCTGCATCTCTTTAATGTCACGGGAAACCGTAGCCTGAGTCACATTATAGCCGCGGCTCTTCAAGGCATCACAAAGCTCTTCCTGGTTTCTAATCCGCTCCCTATTGAGGATTTCGATAATAGCAGATTGTCTCTGGGTTTTCATATTTCCTCCTTAATTTTTTGCGCAATAATTAGTACCGGTGGATTATTAATTTGGTTTATAAATAGGGTTTCAGTAATTTCCATTTCTTGTTGTGGAATGCTCTTCAAATACTTACGCAGTTCTTCAAGTTCCAATTTCCCGGCCTGATGACCTGGGTAAGCAACTATTGTTACCAAGCCGCCTACCTCCAATAGTTTCATGGAAGCTTCTACGGCTTTGATAGTAGTATCTGGTTTAGTAGTGATCTGGTGATCTCCTCCCGGCAGATACCCCAGGTTAAACATGCATACCTTGATTTTATTATGTACATAATCTGCCAATCTGGCATGATCATCATGAATAAACCTTACTGTATGTATAAGGTTATTCTTTGTAAGCAGTGACCTGGCTGCTTCAATGGCACTCTCCTGAATATCAAAACTGTATACCAGTCCTCCGGAACCGGTTAATTCAGCCAAAAATAAGGTGTCATTCCCCTGTCCACAGGTTGCATCTACAACGATATCGGCTGGTTCTACTACATGACTTATCATTTGCCGGGCAATTTTTACAGCATTTTTTAAAATTATTTTCAAAGCTAGAAATTCCTTATCTGCCTAGTTTGTTATTTACATTACAGAAAAAATGCGGTTTTTTAAAATTTATCATATTTAATGTAATATCAGCAGGTTTTATAATAATTCTATTATCGGGAGCAAAATCATAAGCTACCTGGCCATCCATTGCGATAAGTGCTCCTGAGCAGTTAACAGGAGCTATGGTTATTATTTTATTGGAAGCTACCAGCATACTGGGTTTATTCAGTTTATGTGATGCTATATGTGTAATAATAAATGCCTGCAAATCGGGGTCTACCACTGGTCCTCCAGCAGATAATGAGTATGCCGTTGAACCTGTAGGAGTAGCAATGATCATTCCGTCACCTTTAAAGGTTTCTAATTTTTGTTCATCAATGCTAATATCAAAACTGATCATGTGAGGGGTTTTGGCTCTGATCACTATTTCGTTAAGACAATTTACGGAACTGATGGGCTGATTTTCTTTCATAATAATGACTTCCAAAATCATTCGTTTATCAAGAGTATATTCTCCATTAATAAGCATTTCCAGATAGGAATCAAATTCATTGACTTCTATATGGCTTAAAAAACCAATTGTCCCCATATTAATACCTAAAACCGGTAGTTCCTTTAAAGCATATTGTCTTGAGGCACGCAAAATCGTTCCATCTCCGCCCAGAACAATGATCAGGTCTGTTTTCTCCAATAATTGCCCGTTCAATTCCTTAAGACCATTGTCAATAACAACTGTGACTTCAAAGGCTTTTAGTTTATCTGCAATCTTTTCGGCCATATGCTGAGTTGCTTCATTAAAACGATTGCTGACTAATAATACCTGCATTTTATCCCCCTAATTGCTGATGAGCTTCTAAAACAACTTGATCTATCACTTCCTCTAATCCTTCCCGATTATCAGTTCCCCTGTCTAGCAAGACAAAATATTCAATATTGCCCTGGGGGCCTTTGATTGGTGAATAAGTTAAATCCCTGCAATACAAACTTGCTTGGTTGGCATAATTGATACAACTGACCAGTACCTGACGGTGCACATCTTTATCTTTGACTACCCCTTTTTTACCCACCTTATCACGCCCTGCTTCAAATTGGGGTTTTATAAGTGTAATGATTCTACCGTCTTCCTTTAAACCATGTTTTACTACAGGAAATACCTTTGCAGTAGAGATAAAAGCTACATCTATAGTTATAATGTCAACTAATTCGCCCAAATCCTGTGGATCAAAGTAGCGGATATTGGTTTTTTCAATATTCACTACCCGCTTGTCATTGCGTAATGTCCAGTCCAACTGTCCATAACCAACATCCAAGGCATATACTTTGCGGGCTCCATGTTTTAAAGCACAGTCAGTATATCCTCCGGTGGAAGCCCCAACATCCCAAACTATCTTATCTTTAAAATCCATCTTAAACACTTGTATGGCTTTTTGCAGTTTTAATCCTCCCCTGCTAACATAGGGAGGAATACTGGATTTAATAACTATATTTGATGAATCCTCAACTGCACTTCCCGGTTTGTCATATAGTACTCCGTTGATGGAAACTTCTCCTGCCAGAATCATGGCCCGCGCTTTTTCACGGCTTGCGGCCAGACCTTTTTGATGTAATAGAATATCTAGCCTAATTTTCCCCAATCTT
>JAAZFJ010000080.1 GCA_012511795.1 Syntrophomonadaceae bacterium | reverse complement strand
TGGTGATTGCCGAGGTCAATGACCAGATGCCAGTGGTCTTTGGCGACAACTGGATGCATATTTCAGAATTCGACTATTTTGTAGAACACTCTTTTGCGCCACCCAAATATGCTCCCAATGTTAACCCTACGGAAGAAGAAATGACCATCGCTCATTATGTGACAGAATTGATCAAAGACGGCGATACGATCCAAATGGGCATCGGTGCTATTTCCGAGGCTACCACCTCTTTGCTTAATGATAAGCACGACCTGGGGATCATTACCGAAATGATGGTGCCCAGCCTGCCTGACCTGGTGGAAAAAGGCGTCATAACCAATAAGCGCAAGCCTCTTCACACCGGCACCAGCCTGGCCTGCTTTGCCATTGGTGATGAGAAACTTTATGACTATATAACCGAAAACGTTGCCGCCCAGATCTACCCGGGTTCCTATACCAATAATCCTCATTTCATAGCCCGGCATCCCAATGTGGTTTCAATGAATAATGCGGTGATGATAGACCTGACCGGGCAAATCGCTTCAGAAGGGATAGGCCACCGAATGATAAGCGGAGTGGGCGGACAGTTCGACTTCCAGTTAGGAGCCTTCTGGTCGGAAGGAGGCAGAGCCTGCACACTTATAAAATCAGCCAAGAAGATGGCAGACGGCACCCTGTCATCCGCTATCGTTCCCCAACTGCCTCCGGGAACGCCGGTATCAGTTCCCAGGACGTTTGCCGATTATATTATCACCGAATACGGGGTCGCAAATCTGCGTTATAAATCACTGATCGAACGGGCAGAAGCATTGATCGCCATTGCTCATCCTGACCTTAGAGCTGAACTAAGGGAAGCAGCCAGGAAGAATTTATATCCTAATTTATAATCGTTCTTTTAAAGCAGGCATTTGCCTGCGAAAACACGTAGAGGGTGCAGCATTCACACAGCAGATGTGGCAGGGTTAAAAACCCACTGCGCCCAACATAAGATCATCCTTACAGAGCTACTAAGCTCTGTGTTTTTGTCAATCTCTTTATTTTTTACCGTTTGCTCAGAGGGATATTGTATTTAGCCGCTTTGCGGACGATAGTGGGTTGACTCACCCCTAATTCCTGTGCTGCATTCCGGGTGGTTCCCAGGGTTTCCAAAGAATTCTGAATCAAAAATTTTTCCAGATGCTCTACTGCGTCTTGCAGTTTAAAACCGATGAGATGTTCATAATTAACAGCTTCATAGCCGGCATAGCCGAGATCATGCAGATTGATATGGCGGATCACATTGCCCGGGGTGGTGACCAGCACTCTTTCGATCAGGTTTTCCAATTCCCGGACATTGCCCGGCCAGTCGTAATTCATCAAAGCCTTTATTTCCCGCTCATCAATACGTTTCTTAAAATTATATTTAGTGTTGAATTTATTGACAAAATGATCTACCAGAAAAGGGATTTCCACCTTGCGGTCCCTTAGTGGAGGGACTGTTACCGGAATCACATTCAGGCGAAAATAAAGGTCCCGGCGGAATTCCTTGTTTTGCACCATTTCCTGCAGGTTGCGGTTGGTGGCTGCAATCAGGCGGACATCCACCGTGATGGGCTGGGTGCCTCCCACCCGGGTAATCACTTTTTCCTGGATAGCCCTGAGCAATTTAGCTTGAGTATTAAAAGGCATTTCCCCAATTTCATCCAGCAGCAGGGTTCCCCCATGTGCTGCTTCAAAAAAACCGCGTTTACCTTCTTTACTGGCCCCGGTGAAGGAACCCGGCTCGTAGCCAAAAAGCTCTGATTCAAACAAGCTTTCCGGAATAGCCGCACAGTTTACTTTTATCATTGGTTGGTCCCGACGGCAGCTGTTAGAGTGGATCAGTTGGGCGGCAAATTCTTTACCTACGCCGGATTCACCTTTGATCAACACCGTGGCATCAACCTGTCCCAGCCGCACACAAAGATCGGCCAGATCCCGCGACTCTTTGGAGCGAATCACATACTGTTCAGCCAAATTATAGCGGTTCAATTTTTCCTGGTAGTGATGGCTTAAGGTTCGGGCTTGCTCCAGCTGTTTTCTCAGGTCATTGAGCTCTGATATATCCCGTACGTTGATGACGATTCTGAATAAACTGCCCTGCTCATCAACAACCGGGCTTGCTGTAATAATAACTGTGTTGCCTGGTTTTGATTCCTGGGAAATGGTTACTGGTTCACGTTTTTCCAGCATCAGTTTTAACACATCCTGAGAATAAACCCCCTCGTCTACTAATTCCGATATGGTTTTTCCGATCAAATCTTTAACAGGAATGGTGGTGATACGTTCAAAAGCCTGATTGACCCGAAGAGTTTTGCCGTTATTATCAGTTATGTGAAAACCGTCGAAGGAGGAATCAATGATGGCAGAAAGCTCTTCTTTTATTTCCTTGGTGTAGTTGAGCTCCTCAGAAATCAGTTCGAGTTCTGAAATGTCCTGAAAAACTTCTACCGCTCCGATGATCTGATCATTGCCCAACACCGGAGTCATATTGGAAATAAAGCCTTTGTCCTGGTAAACCACCTTTTGCCCAAAACGACTCTGTCCACTGGCTAAAATTTCAGGCAGTTTACTCTGGGGGAGGACCTGGCTGATCATTTTCCCCACCACATCTTCCCGTTTAAGACCTAAAATCCATTCAGCTGCTTTGTTGATCAGGCTTATCTCGCCTGCCTCATTGACAGTCAGAATACCATTGTGAGCTGAGTCAATAACGGCATTCAGCTCTGCATGCAAGGCGATTAAAGAACTGAAATAAGCCCGGATCGTATCAGACAAGGTCACCATCCCTGCCACCTGATGGTTTTCTATAACCGGCAGATTACCCACATTGATCGTGATCAGTTTGGATACGTCTTCGTCAGGGCCGATAGATCTCACCGGGCTGATCATGATTTGACTGACTGGCTGCAACAGATCAGTGCCTGCTAATATCGCCCGTAAAACAACGGTTTTGGTGACCTGACCCAGTAAGTTGTTTGCCTCATCTACAATCGGAACCGCATCGATATTGTTGCTGACCATAATTTCAACGGCCGATTTTATACTGTCTTTGACTGTCAGCAATTCCGGCTCATAACGCATGAAATCCTTTACTTTCAAGGAGGACCTGATCTTAAGATCCCGGCCCAGTCTGGCCAGGTCTTCTCCCACCTTGATCCATTTTTCTTTTTCCGTATTCATTTTTATGACACCTCCCCCGAAAATTGCAGCAAAATCTTGGCGTTAAATATTTTGATACCAAAATGTATCAAAAAGTGGATATCATTCTCTCCTTTGAAGATCACTGCAAGATGTTGTAAAGCAATTATTATGAGAGGAAAGGAGCCAAGTATAGGACGCAGGATTTCTATCCTATGATACGTAAATGTATCAAGTTGTTTTTAATAAACAGAGAATGAAAAATTTCCGTTTCAATCAGAGCTATGGGAGTTTCAGGCTTTTATTAAAAGCTTTATGATACATTGCTGAATCAAATATAACACAATAATTAGGATTTTAGGAGTTTAAATGTTCCTATGATGGTCACAAAATATCACAATACAGCAGGTAAATGATAATTGGCACGAATATTGCGATAAAGAAATTTAATGGTAAGTATTTTTCACGGAAAAAGGGATTATTTATTGAGGAGGGTGCTTTATGTCTGAAAAACCGTGGTTACAAGCATTTGAAGAGGAAGCTGCCAGATTGAGGCCTTTATGGCAGGCAAATTATGACGACCATATCGAATTGGCGCCGAAATATCCCACCGAACCCCCTAAATGGTGGTTCAATAAATGGGCTGCCGAGCAACCGGACAAACCTTAT